>NZ_JAMTCC010000007.1:0-167261 GCF_025370265.1 Shewanella septentrionalis
GCTTATTTATCTTTTTGAAGAGCACTTAATCCATCTACTTTAGTCAATCCAGCCTAGTCAGTTCATTCTAATCAATTTTCTCGGCAACCCGTTCCACCCTCACAGAGCAGACCTTATATTCTGGGATAAAGGCCACAGGGTCGAGCGCATTAATGGTGAGTTTATTCGCAGCAGCCTCAACAAAATGGAAGGGCAGGAATAGCACGCCAGCTTGGGCTCTTTTCGTCACAAAGGCGTCGATTTCAATTTCGCCACGACGGGTCGTGAGTTTGATTTTATCGCCATTGCCTATGCCGAGTTGCTCAGCGTCATAGACTGAAATCATTACTTTAGGCGAGCCGAGTAAGTCTAAGCCGGCCGTTTTACGGGTTAAGGTGCCTGTGTGGAACTGTTCCAGTAAACGTCCGGTTGAGAGGGTGAGCGGGTACTCACTGCAGGGTATTTCTGCGGGTAAGCGATAACTCACTGGCGTGAACTTGCCTAAGCCGCGGGTGAATTGATTTTGGTGCATGATGGGCGTTCCCGGATGGGTTGCATCTGGGCAAGGCCATTGAATACCTTGGGGAATTTTATCGTCATCTCCAGTGTTTAATCGCTGCCAAGTAATGCCGCGGTATTGTGGTGTTAGCTCATTGATTTCCTGCCAAATCGCTTCTTCATTGGGGTAATTCCAAGCGGCGCCCATTGCATTGGCAATGGCTTGAACAATTTGCCAATCGGGCAGGGCTTCGCCTGGCGGTAACAGGGCTCGTTCGAGTCGCTGTACTCGCCGTTCTGTATTGGTGAAATGACCGCGTTTTTCGACAAACGCGGCGGCGGGCAGAACCACATCGGCAAGCTCAGCGGTTTCGGTGAGGAAGATGTCCTGCACCACTAAAAAGTCGATAGCGTTAAGGGCCCTAAGCACATGGGCTTGGTCAGGATCGCTCAATACAGGGTTTTCGCCCATCACATACAAAGCTTTGATTTTCCCTTTGGAAATATCATGCATCATGTGGGTTGCGGTTACGCCAATCTCCCCCGATAACGGCGTTTGCCAGTGTGCCTCGAAACGCATTCTGGTATGAATGTCGGTGACTTTTTGGTAGCCACTGAAGAAGTTAGGCAGTGCGCCCATGTCGCAGGCACCTTGCACATTACTTTGCCCCCGCAGTGGATTAATCCCCGCTCCTTCAACTCCAATATTGCCGCACAGAAGTTGTAGATTAGATATGGCGGTGACATTGTCGTGTCCCGTCGTGTGCTGGGTAATGCCCATAGCATAGTAGATTGCGGTTTTTTCGGCCGTGCCTATGGTGCGGGCGATACAGGCGATATCTTCGGCTTTAACGCCGGTTATCAAGGCCGCGTTTTCTAGGCTGTAATCTGCTTTTGCGAGTTCAGCGTAGAGGGCATTCACGCATTCGGTGCGTGCGGCAATGTAGCTTTTATCCTGCCAGTTGTTGCGGATGATTTCCGCCATAATGGCATTGAGTAACATGACGTCAGTGCTGGGTCTGTGGGCGACATAAAGCTGTGCACTGTCGGCAATGGCGACACGTTTAGGGTCGGCCACCATTAGTCTCGCGCCATGCAAAGCCACGGCTTGCTTAATTTTCGAGGCGATGATCGGGTGAGCACTGCTGGTGTCTGAGCCTATGATAAAAATCACATCCGATGCTTGAATGCTCGGAATGTCATTGGTCATAGCGCCACTACCAATACTTTGCTGCAGGCCTGTTACCGTAGATGAATGACACAGACGGGCGCAGTGGTCGATGTTGTTAGTGCCGAGTATGCTTCTGACAAATTTTTGCAGCAGGAAGTTTTCTTCATTGGTGGCTTTTGCCGAGGCCAAACTTGCCAGTGCATTACTGCCATATTGCTGTTTTATTTGCTGTAAATGTTCGGCCACATAGGCGATGGCTTCAGGCCAAGTACTTGGCGTGAGCTGGCCATTTTTACGAATGAGTGGCGTTGTGAGGCGTTTTTCACTGTGAATAAAATCGAAGCCAAATCGCCCTTTGACGCAGAGCATGCCTTGGTTAACCACAGACTCTTTGTTGCCTTCGATATGACGGATTTGATTAGTGCTGGCATCAATTTTAAGGTCGAGCCGACAGCCTACGCCGCAATAGGTACAAATCGTTGAGGCGGTTTTGAGTGGCGTTTCATCGCCTTGGCGTTTATCCCGCGCATCGACGAGCGCGCCCGTTGGGCAAACTTGCACACAGTTACCGCATTGCACACATTTGCTATCGGCCATGCTGGCGCTAAAGCCGACTCTCGGTGCGCGGCGTTCGATGGTTTCGCTTAGGTCTTGCGGCAGTGCTTGATAGGAATCATGGGCAAATTGAATCGCACAATGGCCACTCTGCAACTGGCACACATCAACGCACTTACCGCAGCTAATACAGCGATTCGCATCAAATTGAATGAATGGACTCGATTTATCGACCGAAAACTTACGCGCGCTTTGAATGTTGAGTGACTTAGGTTCGACATGGTAGTCGGTCGCATAGTCCCTTAATTTACAATCCGTATTAGCTTGGCAGGCGCATTCAAGGCAGCGCGCGGCTTCTTGCATGGCGGCATCGGGAGCAAAGCCTAGCTCGACTTCGCCGTAATTGAGTAAACGCTGCACCGCACTCAGCTCGGGCATGGTTAAACGGGCTTTACGCGGTACGGCGGGATAAAGATCGGTTGCGGGCAAGTCTTGTGTTACCGCTTTGCTGATGGCTTTAGCGGAATTAAATGCATTGGCATGCAGCTCGCAACTTAGGCCTTGTTTGAGTAATTTATCTATGGCGATGGCGGCTTTATGGCCATCACCTATGGCGGCAACTGCGGTGGCAGGACCGCGGCGCGCATCACCCACCACAAAGAGTTTTTCAACCCCGGATGACATAGTGTGCTCGCAGCCAATGAAGGTATTCCAGCGGCTGAGAGCGAGTGTACCTTGGCTTAAAGGACTGGCGGGATCGTGCATAAAACTCATGTCGGGAGTTTGCGATACTGCGGCTATCACAGTATCAAAATCTTGGGTAAAGGTTTCACCGGTATCAACGGGAGCGTGTCTGCCAGAGGCATCGGCTTCGCCGAGTGTCATCTTAGCGAAGGTGACTGAATGGACTCTGCCTTGCGCATCGCTATGGTTTTCAAGCGGATTGGTTAAGAAATGAAATTTCACCCCTTCGACTTCGGCCTCGTGTACTTCGTAAGCTTCGGCGGGCATTTCTGCGCGGGTGCGGCGGTAAATTAAGGTGACATCGCAGCCTTCACGCACCGCAGTGCGGGCGCAATCGATAGCGGTATTGCCGCCACCAATGACGGCGACTTTTTTGCCCAGTACAAGTGTCTGGTCGAGGCAATGATCTTTTAAGTAATCGACACCTAAGTAGCAACCTTTGAGCGTGCTGCCTGGGTAATCCATAGGCACGGCTTTTTGGGCGCCAATGGCGAGACAAACTGCATCGAAATCTTCAACTAATTGATTTAAATGCACCTCATGGCCGAGGCGCGTTTCTGTGTGTATGGTTAAGCCGTTATGGCACAAGAGTTCGATTTCTTTATCGAGTATCGCCTTAGGTAAACGATACTCAGGAATTCCATAGCGCAGCCAGCCACCTGCCTGTGGCATAGCTTCGAATATCTCAACGCTATGGCCTTGGTTTGATAAGTAATATCCTGCACTTAATCCTGCTGGGCCCGCCCCAATAATCGCGACTTTTTTGCCCGTGTCGGCTTGGCGTGGCGGCACATAACTCGTGCCGCCTTTTTCGCCATCGGCGAGATCGAGATCGGCTGCGTGGCGTTTGAGTTGACGAATGGCGATGGGCTCATCGACCAGTCCGCGGCGACATTGTGCCTCACAAAAAGCAGGGCAAACTCGGCCAATAGATAGCGGCAGTGGCAAGGTTTGTTTAATGACTTTAACGGCTTCGGTATGGTTGCCTTGGGCGATGTGATACAGGTAACTCTGCACATCGACGCCCGCAGGGCATGCCTGTTGGCACGGGGCTTCACAATCGGCGAAGTGATCGCTCAAGATCGCTGTCAGTGCTTGTTTGCGCTGTTGACTTAACCATTCGGACTGAGTTATCACCCGCATGCCCGCTGCGACCAGCGTTTCGCAGGCGCGTACGCAGCGCAAACTGGCATCGGCATTTTCAATTTGGACGACACACAAATTGCAGGCTTGCTTGTCTGCTTGTGCGTGAGTGTGTGCATGAGTGCCTAATTGCTGCGAGGCCGCGCTGGGATCACATAAGCTGGGTATGGCTATGCCCGCGGCATGTGCCACTTGCAGTAGGTTATCGGTCGGGTTAACCGACAACACTTGGTCATCAATTCGAAGTTCTATCATCCCATGGCCTTTTTTATATGTAGGGTGCTTAGCTGCTATAGCGCGGGGCTGCAGGCTTAGGTTGCTTCGAGTATACCTAGACAGCTTTAGAAGACGCTTATGAGCGAGGGAAGTTTGCAGCAGAATTGCAGCTTGAATCACAAACCTTGTGCAGACTGTGCGCTGATGAATGTTTGTTCGAATTGAGCTGTGATTAGGTTGGTGGTATTTGGGCTTTTTAGTGGTAATTTCATTGATATTACGAATGTTTTCTTGGCAGGTCAGTCATACTTTGGGTCGCGTTTGGCCTACTGAATCACTTAGCTTGGCTAAATTTAAGTAAGATCACAGTCTTAAGTCAGCGCTTTTTGTTAGTCTCGGCTGTGGTAATGTGGTCTTTTAGGCCGGAAAATAATCCTCGTTATCCCATTTAATGAACAGTGCCCCCCTAGGTTTACCAGTCTGGTTAGGTTAAAATGCGCGGTTGCAAATACTGTTAATCACTGCCTCTTTTAGTGGAAGATCAATTAAAGCGGCCAAATAAAGAAAGTTGAAAATTCATGTTTGAAGTTAATCCAGTAAAATTCAAAATTAAGGAGCTTGCCGAGCGCACGCAGCTTCTTAGGGGGTATCTTTGACTACGATGCCAAAAATGAGCGTCTAGAAGAAGTTACCCGTGAGCTTGAAAGTTCAGAAGTGTGGAACGACCCAGAGCGTGCCCAAGCCTTAGGCAAAGAGCGCGCCAGCCTAGAAGCTGTGGTCAAAACCATAGACGATATGGACTCAGGTCTTGAAGATGTTGAAGGCTTACTCGAGCTGGCTATTGAAGAGGAAGACGAAGACACGTTCAACGAAACCAGTAAAGAGCTGGATTATCTCGAAAGCCGCCTTGCCGATCTCGAATTCCGCCGTATGTTCTCCGGCCCGCAAGATGCGTCAAACTGTTATTTAGACATTCAGTCTGGCAGTGGTGGTACCGAAGCCCAAGATTGGGCCAACATGGTGCTGCGTATGTACCTGCGTTGGGGCGAAGCCCATGGTTTTAGCCCAGAGTTGATGGAAGTGACCGATGGTGATGTGGCCGGTATTAAAGGCGCGACCATTAAGTTCACTGGCGAATATGCGTTCGGTTGGTTACGTACCGAAACGGGCGTGCATCGCTTAGTGCGTAAGTCGCCATTCGACTCATCGGGTCGTCGTCATACGTCATTCTGCTCTGTGTTCGTTTATCCAGAAATCGACGACGATATCACTATCGATATCAACCCATCGGATCTGCGTATCGACACTTACCGCGCATCGGGCGCGGGTGGTCAGCACGTTAACAAAACAGAATCGGCGATTCGTATTACCCACTTACCGACTAACACAGTCGTGCAGTGTCAGAACGACCGTTCACAGCACAAGAACAAAGACGCTGCGATGAAGCAGCTGAAAGCAAAACTGTTTGAGTTAGAAATGCTCAAGCAAAATGCCGACAAACAGGCCGCAGAAGACGCTAAGTCTGATATCGGCTGGGGCAGTCAAATTCGCTCTTATGTATTAGACGATGCCCGCATTAAAGACTTACGCACAGGCGTTGAAAACCGTAGCACTCAAGCGGTACTCGATGGCGATCTGGATAAGTTTATCGAAGCCAGTTTGAAATCTGGGCTGTAATTAATTCAAGGTATAGACGAGAAATAAGATGACTGAACAAGTAATTGATGAGAACAAACTGATCGCCGAGCGCCGTGCCAAGCTAGAAAGCATCCGCCCAAACTGTAGTGCTAATGCGCATCCAAATACCTTCCGTCGCACCCATAAAGCGGCTGAACTGCAAGCACAGTATGGTCAAAACACTAAAGAAGAACTCGAAGCCTTAGGTTTTAAGACCAGCATCGCTGGCCGCATCATGGCAAAACGTGGTCCTTTCTTAGTGATCCAAGACGTGTCTGGCCGTATTCAAGCCTATGCTGAAAAAAGCGTACAAGCTGATTTGAAAGAGCGTTTTCAAGGTCTGGATATCGGTGACATTATCGGTGTAACCGGTCAGCTGCATTTGTCTGGCAAAGGCGACTTATACGTCAACATGGAACAGTACGAGCTACTGACCAAGGCGCTGCGTCCATTGCCTGCGGACTATTATGGTCTTGCCGATCAAGAAATGCGTTACCGTCAACGTTACGTGGATCTGATCGTTAATGAAGATTCGCGCAATGCCTTTATCATGCGCTCTAAAGTGGTTTCTGCAATCCGTAACTTCATGATCAAAAAAGAGTTCATGGAAGTTGAAACCCCTATGATGCACGTGATCCCAGGTGGTGCTTCGGCCCGTCCTTTCATCACTCATCACAACGCCTTAGACATGCCAATGTACCTGCGTATCGCGCCAGAATTATATCTGAAGCGTTTAGTGGTAGGTGGTTTTGAGCGTGTGTTCGAAATCAACCGTAACTTCCGTAACGAAGGTCTGTCGCCACGTCATAACCCAGAATTCACTATGATGGAATTCTATATGGCTTATGCAGACTACAAAGATCTGATGGACTTAACCGAAGAAATGCTCAGCTCGATTGCTATCGAACTGCTCGGTAGTGCGCAAATGCCCTACGGCGAGCACACTGTTGATTTCGGTGGCCCATACGCACGTTTAAGCATGTTAGAAGCGATTCAGAAGTACAATCCTGAAAACGCGACTATCCAAGCTATGACCTATGAGCAAGTGAAAGATGTTGAATTCATGCGTGATTTAGCGAAAAGCTTAGGCATGAAGATTGAGAAGTTCTGGACTTGTGGTCAGCTGCTTGAAGAAATCTTCGGTGAAACCGCTGAATGGCAATTGATGCAACCGACCTTCATCACTGGCTACCCTGCGGATATTTCACCACTGGCACGTCGTAACGATGACAACCATTTCATCACTGACCGTTTCGAATTCTTCATCGGTGGCCGCGAAGTGGCTAACGGCTTTAGCGAGCTGAACGATGCTGAGGATCAAGACAACCGCTTTAAAGCGCAGGTTGACGCGAAAGATGCTGGCGACGATGAAGCTATGTTCTACGATGCAGACTATATCACTGCACTGGAACACGGTTTACCACCAACGGCAGGTCAAGGTATTGGTATCGACCGATTAGTGATGTTGTTCACTAACACTCATACTATCCGTGACGTGATCCTGTTCCCAGCGATGCGCCCACAGGCGTAATGCAGTCGAACAAGGCATTTCGTCGTTGTACATTTTGTTGCATTAGCTCTTAGCCACGCGACTTTTAGTAAGTCGTAACAGGTTAAGTTTGCAGTGATTGATTTAGGTATAACTAAACCATCACAGTGATGAATGCCCCCTAAAAGAACCAGCCATTTGGCTGGTTTTTTGTTTTCTAAAATAGCTAAAAATGATGCGTGCTAGAGTCGAGCTATTAGTGACCTAAAAATAGGTTAGATGAACATCATCAAGTGGCATGTGAGTTTCAGGTTGTGGCTATCGATAGTAGTGTAGATTGCGGGTTTAGTTTGTGAGTGTCAATTGTGGCTTTAACTTGGGGTTTCATATTGGGATGTCAGGAAAAACTCGCCACGCTGCAGGCATCCAGTCGCCAGTTACACACGATATTGGCTGTGTTCATTTCATTATTGGTAGAGAAGATTTACGGGAAGACCTAGGGTGAAGGGGTTAAGACGCGGCAATCAGTGAATGCCAAAATAGCAGGCTACATCACTGACGTTATAAACAGTACGATGAACTATTTTCAAACGCATTTATTCAGCTATACCCACTCCTGTGGCTGTTTCAGATAATCAACCCGACATTAGTCTAATAGTGTGTTGCTTGACCTCAGTAGCTAACTCAATGAAACTCTCCATTAAATCACCTCCTACTAAAGTATGGATAATTAAATAATGTTAATTTTCTTTATTTGTATCGCACTCTTAGTGCTTGCGTACAAGTTCTATAGTCCCTTTGTGGAACGTCAAGCGGGTATAGATCCTAAAGCCAAGACGCCACAGGCGAGATTCGAAGATGGCGTCGATTATGTTCCGGTTCATCCGGCTAAAGCGTTTCTGATCCAATTCCTCAATGTCGCAGGTGTGGGACCGATATTTGGCCCGATCCTCGGTGCCTTGTACGGTCCCATTGCTTTAGTGTGGATTGTGTTGGGGAACATTATTGGCGGCGCGGTGCACGATTATTTTTCTGGCGTGCTCAGCATTAAAGAAGACGGTAAGAGTTTGCCTGAGATCGCTGGCCACTACTTTAATATCTACTTTAAAGGCGTGATGTTGCTGTTTACCGCCATGCTACTGTTTTTTGTGGGCGTGGTCTTTATCATGAGCCCAGCAGGTTTGCTGAGTAATCTCGATTATTTCAAAGACACCATCTTTGGCAATAACACCTTCTGGGTGTTAGTGATTTTAGCCTATTACTTTTTGGCGACTATGCTGCCGATTGATAAAATCATCACTAAACTGTATCCCGCATTTGGTTTGTTGATGATAGTGATGACGGTTTCTATCGCAGTTGCCCTGATGCTCAATGCGCCGCAGTTACCTGAAATGGGTGATGTGTTTGCTTATTTTGATCACAGCCACTACAACAACGAGTTACTTGAGCCAAATCCAGACGGCTTACCAGTATGGCCACTGTTGTTTGTGACGATTACCTGTGGTGCGATCAGTGGTTTCCATTCGACTCAAGCGCCTATCATGGCCCGTTGTTTGACCAACGAGAAGTATGTGCGTCCCGTGTACTATGGCGCTATGGTTGCTGAAGGTATTGTTGCTTGTGTATGGGCAACGGCCGGTATTGCGGCTTTCCCTGGTGGTTATGTTGAGCTTAAGAGTCTGCTCGACCAAGGTGGCCCAGGTTTAGTGGTTAACCAAGTGGCGACGACTTATCTCGGTGTGGTGGGCGGCATTATGGCGATTGTGGCTGTGGCTATCTTCCCGATCACCTCTGGTGATACCGCGTTCCGTTCGTTGCGACTGACGATTATCGACGCATTCCATATTCCGCAAAGCATGCGTAATCGTTTACTTGTCGCGGTACCTATTCTCACGATTGCGTACTTTATGACGAAGATCGATTTCTCCTTGATTTGGCGCTACTTTGCCTTCTCAAATATGCTGCTATCAACCAGTGTATTGTGGTTAGCGACTAAGTATTTGTTCGATCGCGGGACCTTCCATTGGATTGTCAGCCTGCCAGCCATTGGTGGCACCAGCGTCACGGTTTCTTACATTATGACTGCGGGTATTGGTCTGGGTTTACCACAACCTTTGAGCCAGCCTGTGGGTATCGCAGTCGGGGTTATCTGTTTAGTTGCGCTGATTATTGCGCACAACCGACGCAAACCTGTGGCAGACGTCAACTAGTCCGTTACACCAAGTTTGACCATTTAGACACAAGGGCTGCATTTTGCAGCCCTTGTTTTTTATGATTGTCGGCGAAGAAGTACCAAGCTACGCCATTAAGCTGTAATGAGCATCACCCAGTGTTGATATAAAGGTAAGCCAATTAACACATTAACCGGAAACGTAATGCCGAGTGAGGCCAGCATAGCCAGTCCGATATTGGCTTCGGGTATTGCGGCTCGAATGGCCGCAGGCGCTGCGATATAAGATGCACTGGCACTTAATGCCGCTAGCACTAAAATGCTGCCAGAAGGTAAGTCGAGCCATAATCCTACGGCAATACCGCACCAAGCCAATACAAAGGGCGTTACGGCGGCGAACACCAATAAGCGCCATTGTTTTAGTGGTAGCGGCAAACACACTTTGGCCGTCACTAAGCCCATTTCCAGTAAAAATAATGCCAGTAAAGTTTTGAATCCGCCTAGTAGCACAGGTGTGAGCGGCGCAAGCCCCGTTGGGCCGTAAAGCCAACCAATCACTACGCCGCCAACGAGTAAGACAACGCCGCGGCTGGTTAACGCTTCGTGCAATACGCTCGATTGAGTTTCATTCTTGGGTGATGTTTCAATTGCTTTTTTGGCGCTTAAGTATCTATGTAGCCAGAGCATCACTACGATCGCCGGCAGTTCTAGCAGCACGAGATACAGGGTGGTTTCGGGTCTTAAGATCAACCCTGATTTTTCCACCATAGCCATCACCACCGCAAAGGTTCCCGCGCTGACTGAGCCGTAATGGGCGGCAATGCTAATGGCATCTGTGTGACCAATGCGAACCAGCCGAGTTAACACTGGGTATAAGGCTAAGGGGATAATAAAGCCTAAAGCAACAACCGCTAACAGCTCAGAGATCACTAAGTTTTGGGTGTGACCGTGGAGCGCCATTCCGCCCTTTAGGCCCAAAGTGAGCATTAACAGTATGGATAGGGTTTCGTAGATAGCAGGAGGAACTTTAAGATCTGACTTCACTAGGCCGGCTAACAAGCCTAAGGCGAAAAAGGCAATGACAATATCGGGCATAAGTATCTCATTAAGTTTGATTTTTAAGCTATGCAGAGCAGGCTTAAATGTCGGGTGATCCTGATGGCTGGTGATTTTGGACCTAATTGGTTATATTGAAAAATAAATTGTTTAACACTTAGGTATAGATAATTGTCTATGGATAAGCGTACGTCATCGACTCAACTTAAATTGCGGCACTTGAGTTTTCGGTTACTGCAGGTGTATGTACAAGTGGTGCGGTTAGGCAATATTTCCGCAGCGGCGAGGGCCTTGCATTTAACCCAACCCACAGTGTCATTACAGCTTAAAAAGCTGGCTGATGTGTTGGGTGAGCCGTTACTCGAGAGTCGTGATGGCCGTATGTTACCGACCTTGATTGGCAATGAACTCTACCGCGCCGCCTGCGATACCTTGAGTCGTTTTGAGGATTTCGATGTCTTTATGCAGCAGGCCAAAGGTGGCAGCGTTGGGCATATTAATATCGGTATCGTCACTACCGCTAAGTACGTACTCCCACGGATTTTAGGGGCCTTTTATCGGCAGTTTCCGCAGGTTAAAGTGACCTTAAATATAGGTAACCGTGCCCATGTGTTAGGTCGATTTGAGCGCCAAGAAGATGATTTATATCTGTTTAGTCATCCACCTAGTGGCGATAATGTGCTATCTGCGCGGATCATTAAAAACCCGTTGCAGTTGATTGCGCCAAAGGATCATTGGGCGGTGGGCCGTGAACAAGTAAGTTTTAACGATCTCAAAAATGAGCGTTTTATCGTGCGCGAGCCGGGTTCTGCCACCCGCTTGATGTTCGAGTCTTGGTGCAGCGGTCAAGGCATCACGCTCGGTGACACTATGCAAATCGAGAGCAATGAGGCGATACGCCTAAGCGTCGCGTCTGGCTTAGGCTTGTCGGTGATTTCGGCGCATACGCTGCAAGAGGGCCGTGAAAAACCGGCTACTTTGCCGGTAACGGGTTTTCCGCTCGAAAGTAACTGGTATCTGGTGGGCCGCAAAGATCGCCGCTTGCCCTATGCTGCCATGCAGCTGGTGGACTTTATGGCGGCGCATTTGGCCGAGTGTATCGAGCCAGAATGGGTTGCTGCCGATATCAGTGAACTGGCTATGCACTTTAATCAGGCGCCGCAAACTCGGTCTTAACTGAGTGCATGTTTTTAATTCTGAATAATTTTATTAAGTTAGAGATGTGGTCATAGATTCTGGGTAACTGCACACCTTGTGCAGTTACCCTCTGGTTCCCTTGTAAAACGAGATTTGACCTCAAATCGAAAAGCGAGGCTTTTGGCCTTAAATCGCGACGACTTTACCTGGTGACTTTATACCTTAAAGCGCTTCAGCAAGTTGTTCAGTTCAACCGCTAACCTTGATAGTTCATGCGCCGATGCACTGGTTTGCTGGGCTCCCGCGGCGCTTTGGCTGGCGAGATCGCTAATGTTCACAATGTTTTTATCGACCTCACGGGCGACTTTCGCCTGTTCTTCTGCGGCGCTTGCGATGACCATATTGCTGTTATTCATCGTACTGATTTGAGTGTTAATCGTGTTTAATGCATCCCCTGCGAGCCTGGCGACAGCGAGTGCTTGCTCCGCTTTTTGACCACTGTGCTGCATCGATAGTACAGCGGTTTCGGTGCCGTGCTGGATCTTGTTGATCATGTCTTCAATCTCGCGGGTCGACGACTGAGTGCGGTGGGCTAGTGCACGCACTTCATCGGCAACGACCGCAAAACCACGGCCAGTATCGCCCGCTCGTGCCGCTTCAATGGCTGCGTTGAGGGCCAGTAAATTCGTTTGTTCTGCAATCGCGCGGATCACATCTAAAACTTTGCCAATATCGACAGCTTGCATGGCTAAGGTTTGGACAATTTGCGAACTTTGCGTCACATCCTGATTCATGTCGATAATGGCGGCGACGGTTTGATCTACTTGTTTTTTACCTAATTCAGTATTGCGGGCGGTTTCTTCTGAGGCTTCTGAAGCGAGGATTGCGGTATTGGCGACTTCATCCACCGCCGAACTCATCTCGGTAATTGCGGTTGCAGCCTGTTGTATTTCATCATTTTGTTGTTGTATACCGCGGGATGCATCTTCAGTCACAGAATTGAGTTCCTCGGCGGCGGAGGCGAGCTGGTTAGAGGAGTTTGCGATGTGGGATAAGGTATCGCGCAGGTTCTGCTGCATTTTTGCTAGTGCTTGCATCAGTTGACTAGTTTCATCTTCGCCATCGGCACTAATTTTCTGTGTTAAATCACCGCTTGCGACTGTCACTGAAATGTCTACCGCTTCTTTCATTGGCTGCACAATGCTACGGGTTAATAATGTGGCCACGATAAATGCGGCAATCAAGGAGGCTATTATCACTACGCTGTTGAGTAGCTTACTTTCTTCGTAGGCTTGTGCGGTGAGTTCGCCTTGTTTGCCTGCATATTCGGTATTTAAGTCGCCAATGCTGATAAGCGTTTTAGTTATTTTATCAGCTTGTAACGTCATCACTTCATCCATGATCCGTTTAGCTTCAGTCGTGTCATTGGCCTGCAGCTTACTGATCATTTGATCTTGATTCTGTAAATACAGCTCTAAATTATGACTAAAATCCTGATAGAGGGCTTGCTCACCAGGCAAACTAATTAAAGGCTCGTAGGCCTTTTGATCCGTTTCAATGTTCTCGCGAATTTGCCTTAAGGTTTCGAGCCCTTTGTCACGCTCAGCAGCTGAATCGGCGAGTAACAGACGAAATGTAAATACCCTAGCGCGCATCACGTTAAGATTGATGCTAGAAAGGGTGACGAGTGTCGGTAGGGTATTTTTTTCAATTTCTTCAGAGGAGGCGCGCATAGATGACATAGTTTGCAGCGACATGAGCCCCTGAAGTAACAAGACTAGGCCGAGTAAGCCAAAGGCAGTAATGAGTCGTGAGCCAATCTTAATTTGTCGTAACCACATAAGCGAGTCGTCCCTGTATTTAAATGAGTTCCGTCTAAGGTCGTTCTTACTGCTTTTGAGCTAATACTTTTTAATCACTGCTGTCGAGCCATGAAGCTTGAGCCAAAAGGCTGAACTCATGCTTGCTAACGTTAAACTAACTGTTATCGCGCCGAGTCGGAACTGTGAGTTTTTGGTTTAATACACTATAGATTATATTCTCTAACTTTTTCGTTTTGGATTGTAAATTTAGCCGATTAAAAGCGACTGGCCGTAAATTAGTAAAACTTAAACTAAGTTATACCGTACCTTAAATATTGGCGTTAGCAAACTGTATTGCCCAATTGAGTGTGATGATGTCTGTGGTTTTATTTCGACTATCGATTAGAGTCAGGTCAGTTTGAATAAAGGTATGAACGTGATTACAATTTTAATTTTAGATAGTTAAAGTGAATTTTTTGCTGGTTTAATCAGGCTCTAATAAAGCAATTTAGGTCGTTAGCTTTATGTTTAATATCAGCATTTAAAGAGAGTATTCAAACCGTTAGTATTCTTTTTGTATAAAACCTTTGTAATCGACTGTTCCTTTAAGCGTTTTTATTTCTTGTGATCAGAATTGTTCGATAATAAATGGATAAATGAGACGTAAACGATTGGTGCTTATTTCTTGTCTCTTTTCTTATCTCTTTTCTTATTTATGCGAAGCGATAAATAATCAATTGTTTTGCGGTAATTCATGCCGGCTCATTTCTATTAATCGGCTGTAGGTGCGGCGGAATTCAAAACTGAGTGCACCACCTTGGTAGAGTTCGCTCAGTGGCACGTCGCAGCTGAGATAGAGACTGACATTTTGATCGTACAACTCATCAATTAAGCTGATAAAACGTCGCGCTGGGTCATCGTTGGCGGCGTAGGAGAGTTTGCGCTCGCCCGTGGCTGCGGCTTGGTTTTCACCAGTGCCGTCCTCCGTGCCGCGGGCACGGATCCAGCCTTTCACTTCGCCGCCCAGTTTAGGAACACCGCTCACCATTAAGATCTTAAATCGACTGGCGATTTCGATGTAATCGAGTTGGGATCTCGGGCCATCACACAGGGCATAAAAGTCGAACCAAGCAACGGCGTTGTCTGTGGGCTCTAAAGCGGCGCGGATCACTGGGATTTCACGTTTGCAGATGGTGAGGCTAGCATTGCTGATTCTGCTATCACTAACGTTAGAATCGCAAATACCAGTATCACTAATGCTAATTGCGCTCATACTGGGGGCATTTGGCGTTAACTTATTCATTAGCTTGTTAAAAATCTGCTCAAAATCGAGTGTTCCGGTAATGCCGATATTGCGGGAAATCGAGGTACTCATTTCAGCGCTATCAATGCCAATCTGATTGTTTAATAAAGCATTGATGGCGTGCATCCTGTGGTCTTGGTTACCATTGAGATGCAACATTTGCGTGTGCGTTTGCAGCAATTGGATGCAAGGTAAAAATCTGTGTCTCGCTAAGCCGTTCTCATATAAGCGCTCAATAGGAATATTAGAGGTCGCGACCAGCACTACACCTTGTTCGAATAGGCACTCAAATAGCCCTGCGAGTATCATGGCATCGCCAATGTCTGAGACAAAAAACTCATCGAAACACAGCACCTTGCATTCTTTCGCGAGATTTTTAGCAATCAGAGTTAACGGGTCTCGTTTACCCGAATGCTCGCGTAATGCATTGTGTATCCGCGCCATAAAACGGTGGAAATGCAGTCTTAACTTGCTTTCACTTGGCAAGCAATCGAAAAACAAATCCATCAGAAAGGTTTTACCGCGACCGACATCGCCCCACAGATACAAGCCTTTGATGGATTGTGATTGGGACAGGCGTGCTGAATTGGCTTGTGGTATCAACTGCTTAAATAGCATATCGAGCGCTAACACCGCCTGTTGCTGCGCGGGATCATCAACTAGATTTTCACTCACTTTGGCGCGATACACTTCCAGTGGCGTCATCATTGGTGTTATCGATTGCGAGCTAGCGAAGTTTGAATGAGCCATGTCGGGGTCTCGTTGGCGGTTGTTTTAGGTGTTTGCTGCAGTCAGTGTGTGCTTTAGCGTTGATTTAGTAGGGTATCATCACTCACTTTGCGAGGCATCATGCTACTCATAACTCAGTGATCGGGAGCCATATGGCAAGATACTCAGGGTAACATAGTCGCTGGCGTGACTTAAATCCCGCTCTGAGGCTTAGGACAAATACTAAACGAAACCAGTGCTTTATTCTCGAGGACTTTTGCCTTAACATCTTTGTCACAAAAATAATGATATGGAATGAATCCTATGGCTAGCAAAGGCAATGGCATTACTTTTATCAGTGCGCAAACCTCGATTGAGGGTGACATCCAGTTAGAGAGCACGGCATTAATTGCAGGTAAATTGCAGGGCAATATTGGCTCAGCGGGACAAATTAAGATCGAACTTGGCGGCGAGATCTCCGGTGAAGTCAGCTGTGATGAGTTGCGGGTGTGTGGCGTATTTAGTGGTCGAGTCTGTTGTAATAAGTTGATTATTACCAGTTCTGGTGTGGTTGACGGTGAAGTTGCCAGCCATCAGATGGAGATTTACGAAGGCGGCCAGTTTATTGGTCAGCGCATTAAAGGTCCCGAGCTTGATGCCTTGCCTGACATGCTAAAAGCTATCGCGCCAGCAGCTCAACGCTCGGATGCGCACTTATATGCCAGTGAAAATGGCTCATTAAGAGGCGATAATCGGGCGATTCGCCCTTGGTTGTATGTTGCTGCGGCAACGGTCGTCATCGCCTTGGGCTTTAGTTTTGGACCCGAACAATTGCGTGACTGGTTACCTGTGAGTGATAGCCCGCTCAACACTGAGGTGTCTCCTGTGGCTCAAGGGCTAGATGCGGCAAAGGCTACTAATCCATTACTGACTGAACAAACGATTGCGCCAGATACCGCGAATGCCGACAATACGGCGGCGTTATCCGCAGAACCCGATCCGCTGGCTTTATCGCAGGATTCGGCGATGGAAGATTTACAGCAGATGGAACAAGGCCATGCACAGATGGCGCAGGGGGATAATGGCGCCACGCCCACCAGCGAGAATGCAGGTAATAAGCTCTGATTGCTAAGCGAAAGCTCGAATTTATTAGCTTGAATCAATTAGCTCGAATAAATTAGCTTGAATAAATTAGCTTGAATAAATTAGCTTGAATAAATTAGCTTGAATAAATAGGTACTCGCATCCTTGGCTCGAGCATTTAGTTTTTTGCTCGACCAGTGTTATCTGCATATAGTTGCTAATGCTTATCGCCCAATATCCTGCTCAATATCCCTTCAAGTATTGGTGCAAGTTCCCTCTGAGGCGCTTAACGGCGCTTTGCTTTCATGAGTGGCTTCTATGCTTGGTTTAACCTCTAAAGAGCAGATTCGTCCTATTTCTCTGTGATTTCACTCATCTGTTAACATTCAGTGTCCGCTAATATTCCTGTCATATTTTCATTGAGTTATCTCTCATTTTTACCTGTTTTGTGCCCTTCAAGCCGTTTCCCTTGAGTTAAGTTCATTTTGTTTATGAACTTTATGATTTTTAGTCACCTTAAGTCCCTTAATGAAGATTAAGTGCGTTAAATATCTTTAACGAAATGTTAACGATACATTTCATCCTCTGGGCGAGGAAGTAGTCCGTCACAGACCTGACACAATTCTAATAACACAGGCATTCCCACAGGGAATGGCAGACTGCAATACAGGAGGCATTGATGCCTAGATTGACCTTACTTGCCGCGGCAACCGCTGTGGCTTTTACTGGTTTTGCGCATGCGCAAGACTTAACGTCACAAGAGCTTCAAGCACAACTCACCCAATTGACTCAAGAAGTTAACCAGCTAAAACAACAGCAGGCAGCGAATGCCACTGCGACTCCATCTAAGCCTAGCGCGCCAGCTTTTGAGATAGGGGGGCGCATTCAACTCGATTACAACCTCTTCAATGGTGCCTATAACGCCGAACATAACGGCAGTAGCGCGCAGGATATTTTCCCTCGCCGAGTCCGTACCTTTGTTGAAGGCGAATTACAGGATTGGGATTACAAGCTGTTGCTTGAATTTGCTGAAAATACCGCTGAAATCGTCATGGCTCGGATGCGTTATTCGGGTTTTGAGAATGGCCCTAAACTGCAATTTGGTAAGTTGCGTGAGGATATCAGCCTCGATGCGCTCACCAGCAGTAATCACATTGCGCTGATTGAACGTTCTAGCCTTGCCGATACTATGTCGCCGTACTTCCGCTGGGGTGTTTCTGCCTATCAATATTTCCCCAGCACAGGTTTACGTTACGCCTTGGGTGTTTATAAAAACGATGCCTTTGGTAGTGATGGCAAAGATGAAACCGATGATTTGAACTATGCCCTGAGCTCGCGAGTGACTTGGTCACAGGCTAAAGAACCGGGCCAAGTGCTGCATGCGGGCTTGTGGTACTCGGCGCGCCAAATGGGCGGCGATGACTTGTCTGCCAGCTTTGCTCGCGGTGAACTGCGCGAGACGAATACTCGCCTGATTAACTATGTCGCTGGTGGTGAAACGGCGGCGATTGATCATCTAAACCAAGCGGGTTTAGAGCTGGCATTTCAACATAATGCCTTGTTGTTGCAGGGCGAATACGCCCAGCGCAGTTTAAACACCCAAGATCCTCAGTCAGTGCTCGATGGTGAGCGTTATCAGGCGTATTACCTGCAGGCGAGTTATTTCTTAACGGGCGAACAGCGCAGCTATTCCAAGGGCAGCGCGGTGTTTTCCCAGCCTAAGGGCGTAACCGATGCATGGGAATTGGCGGCACGTTTTTCTAGCGTGGATGCAAGCTCCGACTTCCAAGGCACTCAAGCTCAAGGCACTCGGGCTCAGACCTATACCTTAGGCGTGTCTTACTACTTTAATCCCAAAATCAAAGTGATGGCTAACTATATCCATTCTACCGTCGATGGCGCAGGCACGATTGCCTTAGTCGGCAATGAAGATGTGGGTGATGCCTTTGCTGCCCGTTTGCAATACGTGTTTTAGGAGTAATGAATCATGTTGAAAATGAAATCTTTAGTCATGAGTGCGCTGTTACTTGGTGCCTCTGGCATGGCGAGTGCTGATATCCACTTTATCATTCCTGGCGGTCCAGGCGGTGGTTGGGATACTACGGCGCGCGGCGTCGGTGAAGCCTTAGTGAAGTCGAAAATCGATGGTAATGCCTCTTTTGAGAACCTCTCGGGTGGCGGTGGCGGTCGTGCGATTGCTTCTATGATCAAATCGAAAAACAAACAGGGCGATATTTTACTGGTTAACTCGACTCCGATTGTGCTCCGTGCACTTTCAGGACAAATCCCGTTTAGTTATCGTGATTTAACGCCGGTTGCAGGCATAGTCGCCGATTACGGTGCCTTTGTGGTGCGTAACGATTCACCGTTGAAAACCTGGGACGACGTGTTGGCGGCCTTTAAGGCGGATCCACAAAAATTCAATATCGCTGGCGGCTCAGCGCGCGGCAGTATGGATCACTTAGTTGCGGCGCAAGCGATTGCTGCGGCGGGCTTAGATGGCGGGCGTTTACGTTATGTTCCCTACGATGCGGGCGGTCAAGCTAAGGCTGGCTTACTCTCGGGCGAAGTCGATTTATTGTCGACGGGATTCAGTGAAGCGTTAGAAATTGCAGGCAGTGGTCAAGGGCGGATCCTTGCGATGACAGCACCTGAAATCGTTGCCGAGCATCCAGAGGTTCCGACGATTAAATCACTCGGTTATGACATGACGTTTACTAACTGGCGCGGTTTTTTTGCGGCGCCTGATACGCCTAAAGCCAAAGTTGATGAGTATGTGGCCAAGTTTGCGGCGCTGATTAAGACGCCTGAATGGGAACAAGTGCGTGCCCGTAATGGTTGGATCAATCTGTTTGAACCCCAAGCCGAGTTCATTAAATCATTGGAAGCACAGGAGCAACAGCTTAAAGCCACTATGTTGCAACTGGGCTTTATTAAGTAAGGAGTGACAGATGTTGAATCGTGATCTGCTTGGTTCCCTGCTATTTGTCGCCGTGTTTACCGGATATGGCGTGCTGGCATGGCAAATTCCCTTATTGCCGTTTGAAGAATTTGAAGTCGTGACATCTTCCACTATGCCGAAGATTTATGCTGCCATGGGGCTGATGTTTAGTCTGTTTTCACTGGTTGCCGTCTTGCTGAAAGGAAACACGGTTCAACAGCGAGGGGCGCTGCTGACGAAAGCCGCCTTACAACAAACCGCGGCGCTGATTGTGCTGATGGTCTTGTATGCCGCCGGACTCGAACCGTTGGGGTTTGTTGTCGCTACTTTATTGTTTTTGGTCGCTGGATTTTGGTTGATGGGAGAGCGCCGCTTTAAGATTTTGCTGCTCGCCTCTGTGCCCGTGGTGTTGGTGTTCTGGGTGTTGATGACGCAAGTCTTAGGTATCTACTTGGCCTCAGGTTCTCTTTGGAGTTAACTATGTTCGATGCAATGTTTATTGGTCTATCGACCGCGTTTGAATTGCAAAACCTCATGTATGTGGTCTTAGGCTGCTTGGTCGGTACTGTGATCGGTATGCTGCCGGGATTAGGGCCGATCACAGCTATCGCTCTGATGATCCCAGTGACTTACAGCATTGGCCCCAGTTCAGGGATGATCTTAATGGCGGGCGTGTACTACGGCGCTATTTTTGGTGGGTCGACATCGTCAATTTTGATCAACGCACCGGGCGTAGCGGGAACGGTTGCGACGTCATTCGACGGTTATCCGATGGCGCAAAAAGGCATGGCGGGCAAAGCATTAGCGATTGCCGCCTATGCTTCGTTTACCGGCGGCACTATCGGCGCCATCATGTTGATGGTCGCGGCGCCGCTACTAGCGCAAGTATCACTGAGCTTTCAATCGGGCGATTATGTGGTCTTGATGTTCCTCGGTTTGACGGCCATCGCGGCGTTTTCGAATCGTGGCGATTTCCTCAAGGCTATGATGATGACTCACTTAGGTTTGTTGCTCTCGTCAGTGGGGATCGATCCTTTCTCGGGGATGGAACGTTTCACTTTCGGTCAGCCAGATTTACTCGATGGCATCAGTTTTCTGTTAATCGCTATGGCAACTTTTGCCCTGTCGGAAGCGTTAATGAATGTGATTAAGCCGCCTAAGGCGACCGAAAACATCAATTTTTCGGCGCAGCCCATTGGTAGCACTCGCTTAACCAAAGAGGAAGTGAAAGAGATAGCGCCTGTGATTGGTCGCTCGTCGATTTTCGGTTTCTTGATTGGGGTATTACCGGGCGCAGGTGCAACCATTGCCAGCTTTATGGCCTACGGCACTGAGCGTAATTTATCCCGCGGCGCGAAACGCGATGAGTTCGGTAAGGGCTCGATTCGCGGTGTTGCGGCGCCTGAGTCGGCTAATAATGCGGCCTGTACTGGCTCATTTGTCCCCTTATTAACTTTGGGTATTCCGGGGTCGGGTACCACGGCCATCATGCTCGGTGCATTGATTGCTTATGGTATTCAACCAGGCCCTATGTTGATGCAGGAGCGTCCAGACGTGTTTTGGTCTGTGATTATCTCTATGTATTTTGGCAATATTATTCTGCTGGTACTGAATTTACCGCTGATCCCTTATTTTGCCAAAGTGCTGGCTTTGCCTAAGTCGATTCTGACTGTGATGATCCTGTTCTTCAGTTTGATTGGGGTGTATTTAGTCTCGTTTAATACTTTCGATCTGTTCTTGATGATAGGTTTTGCGATTGTCGCTGTGGTGCTGCGTTTGCTGGCATTCCCAATGGCGCCGCTGCTACTGGGCTTCATCCTCGGTGATATGATTGAGCGTAACTTCCGCCGTGCTATGATCGCTTCCGATGGTTCTTTGAGCTTCCTGTGGGAACGCCCGCTGACGCTGACTATCTTGATTGTGGCAATTGCTATGCTGGCTGTGCCCTTGATCGGTTTTATTCGTAGTCATCGTAGTGATAAATTGGCGAAAGCCTCTTAAGTAAAGGTACGCTAATGAGACGCCCTAAACGCTTAGAAACCTGGTTAATCAGTGGGGTAACTTGCCTGAGTTTGTTGCTGTGCGCCTTATTTGGCGGCATCAGCTATCAAATTTTGAGCCGCAGTATTACTGAGCAATCGGGCGCTAAGGCATTAGGGCTGGCACATGCGGTCGCGACACGGGCCGATGTGATTACCGTTTTGCAAACGGGGCATTCGAGCCCCCAATTATTGGCCGCGATAGAGGGGATACGCCTAGCGTCTAAGGCCGATTTTATCGTGGTGGGCGATACCCATAAATACCGTATCGTGCACCCAGATTCAGATAAAATTGGCAAGAAGATGGAGGGCGGTGACAGCCAAGCGGCATTAGAAGGGGAGTCTTATATCTCCGAGGCGCAGGGCAGTTTAGGTCGCTCTATTCGCGGTAAAGTGCCAGTGTTTGACGAGCAAAGCCAGATTATCGGCTTGGTTTCCGTGGGCTTTTTGAGCCAGTCCGTGGGCGCGTTAATCGATAAACGTATTCCTGAAATCATCATGACAGTCCTAGGAGTGTTACTGATGGGCGTACTGGTGGCTTTTTGGATGGGACGGCAAGTGCGGGAAATGTTGTTCGGCTTGCAACCTGCTGAAATTGGACGTTTATTCGTCGAGCAAGACGCGATTCTTAACACAGTGCGAATGGGTGTGGTGGCATTGGATGCCGATGGCCGTATCCGCAAGTTGAACCAAAGGGCGCGGGAGATCTTAGCCTTATCTCCGACCTGCCAACCTAATACTCTGATGCTGAGTGATTTATTGCCGCAGCACGCCGATTTTCTACTGACGAACCAAAACAAAACCATCAGGGGATTCGAGTTATTTGCCAATGAGCAATGGCTGGTGATGTCGCGGGTGCCGTTTCAGGTGCGGGATCAAAATGATGGCTTGCTGCTGACGATGCGCCCCGCCGATGAGATTGAACGCTTGAGCCAACAACTGGCAAAAGTACAAGAGTTTGCCGAAATGCTCAGAGTGCAAACACATGATTACTCGAATAAACTCCATACCCTAGGCGCATTATTACAGCTCAAAGCCTACGACAAAGCGGTCGAATTTATTGGCCAAGAAAGCCAAGGTTGGCAGGCTCAAATCCATTTATTACTGTCGCAAATCCATGAGCCGACGATCGCGGGATTACTCTTGGGTAAGTATCACAAGGCGAAAGAGCTCAATATTGAGTTTCAAATCAGCCCAGATAGTCAACTTAGCGATGTTCAAGACGCCATTATGCTAGAGCGGATGGTGTCGATTATGGGCAATCTTATCGATAATGCCATTGAGGCCGTGCACAGGGCGAACAATCATAAGCCCCGCCGCGTGGTCGTGACCTTAGATGAAACCGCCTCTAACCTGATTTTTGATGTGGAAGACAGTGGCGATGGGATTTCTAAAACCGAGTACAGCACGATATTCGATCCAGATTACAGCTCTAAGCAGGGGGCGCAGCACGGTGTGGGCATGTATATCGTTAATACTTACCTGTGTGCCTGCCATGGCAGCTTAGAGTTTGCCGACTCAGATTTAGGTGGCGCGCGTTTTTCTGTGTATATTCCCACTAAACCTTTACCTGAAGTAGGTACCGTTTAATGCATACCGTCATGATTGTTGCGGACCAAGTTGCGCGTGTTGCTGAGTTAACCGCGCCGTATTTGTTTCCTGAACTTCTGCCTGAAGTAGGTATTGTTTAATGCATACAGTGATCCTCGTTGAGGATGAAGTCGAAGTTGCCCATTTGGTCGCGCAATATTTGTTCTCGACCAATCGTTATAAAGTGATTGGCATGGCTAGCGATATCAGTACCGCGCGGTCTTTATTGGGCGCCATCACGCCGGACCTCTTACTGCTAGACGTGTATTTACCCGACGGTAATGGTTTGAATTTACTGGCAGAATTACGCAGCCAAGGGATCCGCAGCGAAGTGGTATTGCTCACTGCGGCCAAGGAAGTGCAGATTTTAGAAAAAGCCATGCAGCTGGGCGTGTTCGATTTTTTGGTGAAACCTGTACTCTTGAGCCGGTTAGACCAAGCCCTGAGTCGATTTGAGAGCCGCCAGCTCAAACTTTCTGCCACCGAAGAGCTGACTCAATCCGTAGTCGATGCCTTTATGGAAGTGCCGACAGGGACGACCAAGGCTGCTGCTCGTTTGCCAAAGGGGGTCGACCAATTGACCCTACAGAAAATCCGCGAAGTGTTTGATGCTAAGCCGCAGGATAAACTCACGGCGCAAATGGTGGGTGAAAAGCTAGGCGTTAGCCGTTCTACCGCGCGGCGTTATTTAGAGTTTTTGCTGGAATGCAATGAGCTGGCGGCGGATCAGAGTTATGGTTCTATCGGCCGCCCCGAACGTTGCTACCACAGAGTGCGCTAGTCTTACTATTCAGCTTTCAGCTTTCAGCTTTCATAATTTAGTCCACCTTGACCCTCTCAAGCTGCCACTCTGGCAGCTTAGAGGTTAAGTCTGGGATTATTTTATCGATATCGCCCCGCAAGATAATCAATGGCTCACCGCTAAACGCCCCGTTGGCTAACTGCTGCAGCCTTTTTGACGTTAGCGCCTGCAACTCTGCATTCAGCTTTTGCACATCAACTTGAGTTAATCCTGTCGAAAGTTGTTGGAGATATTGGTTTTCACGCTGAATGCTGCTGTCTTGGCTGAGCACATCCTCACCCATCAAATAGGTTTTAAGTGCATCGATTTCGCCTTGGCTGGCACTTTGGGTTTTAACGAGCGCGAGGTGATCGAGTATGCCCACCACAAACGCGCCCGTATGTTTTATGGCTGTACTGCCGTAAAACTTGATGCTACTGGACAGTGGTGCATTGGCGCACTGGCCGTAAATGCCATAGGTGAGACCGCGTTTTTCCCGCAAATCATAATAGAGTCTGCCCGAAAAACTGCGCCCCATCAGCGCGGACAAACTACGACAGCTTAAGGCGACTTCCTGTGAACTGAGTTGACTCGTCTCGGACATATCGCCTAACTCACTATC
The DNA here is from genome assembly GCF_025370265.1 of Shewanella septentrionalis. NCBI lineage: Bacteria > Pseudomonadati > Pseudomonadota > Gammaproteobacteria > Alteromonadales > Shewanellaceae > Shewanella > Shewanella septentrionalis. The sequence goes on from NZ_JAMTCC010000007.1 coordinate 24,705, forward strand.
AACGGTATGACCTATGGCATGATTTATGGAATGGTCTATGCGATAGTCTATGCGATAGTCTATGCGATAGCCTAGTCGGACTTGAGTTTGCACACTGCCCGGCGCATCGATAAGGTAAATCTTCTTGGTTTGCTTAGGTGTGGTTGTTTCTAGCTTATCGGCTTGCGGTGACGACTTAGGAAAGGATGTCGTCAACAGAGGCCACAGTTTTATGCTGGCTTGAAGATTAAATTCGGCGTTTTTAGCCTGTATATTGGGTAGAAACAGATGCCATTGTGCTTGTGATACCGCCTGCTGCTGGATCTGTTGCAGTTGATTCAGATTAAGTGAATCGAACAGCTCATTATTATTGAGCACTTTATTGTAAGGATGTTCAGGTCCGAGTAGCTTTTCGCGCCACAGTTTATCTATCTCGGCGCCACTAAAGGCATTCAAGTGCTTATTGAGCTTGAGTTGGCGGCGAATATTGTCAATATCGACGGGGGCGGTTGTCGCATCAACAAAGGTATTGGGCTGCCAAAATTGCACTAGCAAGCCGAAGATATGATTAACATCGTCGGGGCAGGTGAGGCTTAGATTTATGCTATGCAAGCTGACGCGAATACCGAAGGTCTCAAGGCAGGGATCTGCGAGATGAATGGCCAGTGCGCGGGCTTTCTCTTGCAAGGCAATCTGTAAAATATTGGGATTATTGAAGGGAGCCTGCGGACTTATCGCCGCTAAACTGACCCTGTTACTTATACTGTTACTGCTTAGAGCATGAGTGCTTTGCACTGAAGCAAGTCTATGTAACTGATAGGGTAAATCCAACTCGGTATGCACTTCATCGCTAAACATTGGATCCGTTGCGGGGATGATGACACCGCTTTCGGGTAAATGATTGTCTAGTGGATAGGGTATTTCAAAGCTGGCTAAGCTTGGCGGTTCAGTCGGCGTAAAGACTATTTGTGTTTGCTGGCAGGCACTCAGTAATAACGCCATAACGCAGCACAATAAGCTTTGTAGTTGTTTAGGTCGTCTATGAGTTACAGGAGTTAGGTTCATCATAATACCGCATCCTCTAGGCTGTCGCTCATATCACCAGGCAGCCATTCCAGCAGCGTTTTTCCCCAGCGAATATACCAAGGTGGCAGTAGGTCGACCCGTACATAGTTTTGAGTAAAATACTGTTTTGCGACTCTTTGGATATCGCCTGCCGTGACAGCATTGATCCGCTGCCACTGCGCGCTAAAGGGATGGTCTTTATCTTGAACAGAGGTCGCCGAAAGCTGCGTGGCTAATGCTTGGGTGTCACTGAGTTGTTGTAATCGATTGTTTAACCACACTTGTTTAAGTGCGCACAGGCTGGTTTCATCCAGAGTCTCTTGCTGTGTTTGTGCGACAAGTCCGAGTACTTTTTCCACTAAGGCATCGAGTGAAGTGCGAGCGCGAGGAACCAAGACAATATTGGCAATCCCATGATTTTCTAACTCAAAGGGCAGGGAATAACTGAGCATCTGCGCGGGATTATGCTGGCTCATTTTAGTAATTGCACTGGCGGTATTTTGAAATAAATAGCCTTCGAGCAGTTGAATCGCCGCCGCATCGGGATGATTTTTACCTACGGTATGCCAAGCGAGCAGTAATCCAGGCCAAGGTCCGCGCTCATCGACTAACTCAGCATGCACTTGTTTAGGCTGGATGTTCAACTCAGTAAATCTAGGCTCAGTCGTCGCAGGTTTAGGCCAAGTCGCAAAATTTTGCTCAATCCATTGCAGGGTTTGTGGGCTTAACTTGCCGACAAGGGAAAGCTGCATCGCATCGGGGCGATAATAAGCACGGTGAAAGGCGGTTAGGCTTTCAGGTGTGGCTTGCAAGATATCTTCGTGACTACCAATAATACCGTGGCCGTAGGGCGTGCCTTGCACTTGGTCGAGTAAGAACGCCATCGCGCTGCGGACATAGGGCTGATTATCTATGGTTTGCGCCATTTCCTGCAGTACGGTTTCCTGCTGATTTTTAACGGTAGTGGCATTAAGGCTTGGACGGATAAAGCGGTCGGCTTCGAGATACAACCCCAGTTCTAATGCTGGGCTTGGCAGCGTCACATAGTAATTGGTGTAGTCAAAATGTGTGCTGGCATTAAAACGTGCACCTAAGGCACTGAGCTGCTGGGCATAGGTATCGCCGGGGGCATTTTCGCTGCCCTTAAATAACATGTGCTCAAACAGATGGGCATAACCGCTTTGGCCCTCAGCTTCGTTGCGGGCGCCTAAATTAAATTGGCTGGCGATTGTGACTGTCTGTTTATCAGCCATGGGCAGTAACCGCACCGTCAAGCCATTTTCGAGTGTGTAGGTTTTTAGGTTTGCTTCGAGCGCGTATAAGGCTTGTGCATTATACTCGGCGCGACATTGTGCCAGCAGCGAATTGCTAAAAGCACTGGTCGCAAGGGCGATAAAAAAGACGATGTGAGTTCTCATAAGTGCATCCTGCCGAGCATATTTTTTGAATTCGTTAAATAACTCATCGAAGCTGAATGCCGTTACTAAGTGGCGATTAACCCATCAACAGGTATCGATACCGATTGCGATGTGGTTAGCGACTGCTCGGATTTCATCGAAATCAGTTGAATAGCATTCAGTTTTTAAAAAGAACTGCTATGATGGCACAGTTCTTTTTCTGGCATAAGTACAAGATATGGTAAGCAGATCCCCGTTCGAATCCTTTCAGTGGAAAAGCGATATTTTTAACTGTGAAAGCACTGATATTGATAATTTTTATCTGCTGCTTGAGCAGGAAATGACCCGTTTGGGCATGGTTGAGAAGAATTTGGGTGAAGTTGGTAAATACAAGGTTAGCTTGTATCAGTCTCCCGCCGCTAAGTCAGGCTTACCTTCTTTATTGATCAGCGCAGGATTTCATGGCGAAGAATCTGCTGGCCCTTGGGGTTTGCTGCATTTTTTGAGTGAAGCTTCAGCAGACCTATTTGAACGGGTGAACTTGAGTTTATTGCCCCTCGTTAATCCAACCGGATTCAGCCGCGGCCATAGATTTAACAAATACGGTGAAAATCCAAATCGCGGTTTTGTATTTGAGAATGGTAAACCTAAAGCCAACGAACATACGTCGGTGGAAGGTAAGTTGTTGTTAGATCATGCGCAGTTACTGATTGCCGCTTGCCGTGACGGTATTTTAACTTGCCACGAAGATGTCTTGAGCCGTGAAGCCTATGTGTATTCTTTTGAGCCAAGCCAAGTGCCAGGACGCTTTAGCCTCGATTTGCGCGATACCTTAGGCGGTTATTTCCCGATTGCTGTGGATGGCGAGATTGATGCGTGTCCTGTGAAGGATGGCTTGATCTTCAATCACTTCGATACGTCGTTTGAAGCGTGTTTAGTGCGAAGCGGTGCCCGTGTGGGTGCTTGTACCGAAACACCAGCGCTGCAAAACTTCGACCAACGCGTATTGGCAAACAGTGCTGCTATGACTCACTTCTTAGCCCTATGTGCACCTTTATGTGATTGATCTTGTTATTCTATTAGGTGTTTAATCATCTAATAAATGACAAAAAAATACCCGCTGATAGCGGGTATTTTTTTAGGTGATATTTGCCAGTGAATTATTGATTAATTCGCATTGGCACACCGGTACGCTCATCGAGCAGCTTTTTGATCACAGAAGAATTTGTGTCAGCTTTAGCGATAAACTTGGCGATATCTCTAGGTAATGAAATCGCGACTGGCTCATTGGATTCAAACTCAGCCACAGTGCGAGACAGAGGTTGATGCACGGCTAAGTAGCGCTTACCGTCTGGCTCTTCAGTTGCTTTAATCGGCTGGTTCACGAATTGTACGCGGGTGCCCACAGGTACAGTCTTGAATAGATGCTCGATATCTTCATGGCGTAAACGCACGCAACCTTGGCTCACACGTAAACCTATACCGAAACTCGCGTTAGTACCGTGAATCGCATACAAATTACCGATATACAGCGCATACAGTCCCATAGGGTTGTCTGGACCCGCTGGCCATACTGCTGGCAGGATTTCACCCTTAGCAGCATATTCTTTACGAATGCGTGGTGTCGGTGTCCAAGTTGGATTGGCACGCTTACGTTGTACTGAGGTTACCCAGTTTTCTGGCGTGTCTTTACCAATCTGGCCAATACCAATAGGCAGGACTTCAACTGTCTTTTTGCCTTTTGGATAGTAGTACAAACGCATTTCAGCCACGTTGATCACTATGCCTTCACGGGGAGCGTTAGGCAGGATCAGTTGTAATGGAATTAACAGTTGGCTACCTGGTTTTGGCAGAAATGGATCTACACCTGGGTTAGCTTCGAGTAAGTTACTGAGACCGAGCTGGTATTTGGCTGCAATATCTTCGAGAGTGTGTTTACCCTCTGGAACCGTATAATACTGGTTCTCGCCAATTAGCCTGCTTTGGGCGGCTGGTAAAGGATATTCCGTTGCTAAAGCGGACAGACTAGGGAAAACCAAAGTCAATAATAAAGCTGTGGTGCGAAGCATACTCATAAGCGGATACTACGATTCCTGTTAATAAAAAAGCGTGTTTAACGCAGCTTTCTCTCTTAAAACGAGAGCGGCAATTTGACGAGCAAAATGCACTGGCGCGCGAAGCTCGCATCCTTCCTTATTTTGGACATTATTTCAACTGAAATATGATCCGTACAGCGTATTTATCGCTTAATTTTTGTTTTAACGGTTTTCCTCGGCGACTAAGATTGTCAGTATTTCGGCTTATCGTTAAAACCTGTGTCTGTACAATTGCCCTATGTGCTGCAAATCCCTGATCTAAGCTGCTGTGTTGCAACGCTTCTATGGTGATCGCTCAGTCTAAAATATTGGCGTTATGCATAGTGTCTTCTTTGATGGCGAATTAAGGGTGGCTGAATTGATGGGTTTTGCGAAACAGCGTTTGCGAGACTTTTTTAAAGTACTTTTCTAACGGGGGTGATGCTCAACCTGACAAAGTCCGCCTAGCTGAGCCGATTGTCGGATAAATGGAGTGAAAACAATTGGCTTGAGGGTGATGTTCGAATATTCGCCGTTTCAGTCGACATTGTTTTGTCTGGTACTGAATTCACTATGATAACCCTAGTTTATACAGGTTTATGAGCTTAATTTTGCTTGAATGATTTAAGTTTACGTTTAGTTTGTTATTTTTAACTGTCTGATATTTATTTATTTTAATTTTTATAAGTCGTGTGAAAATGTTCTGCGGTTCTTTAGGTTTTACGTTAGCCTTTATCTCAAGGTTAATGCAAAGTTACATTTATGGCGTTTTCTATGTAGATGATTGAAATTTAATATTTAACTCTCCAATAATTCGCTATTTTTGTGCTAATATAAAATCATAAAATTGTAAGTTGAGTCATTTTTAACCTCGGTGATTTGTCTATCGTTTAACTAAACAACCTGTATAAGGAGGCGTTTGTGGATGCAAATTCCATCAATAGTTTTTTTCTGATTGGCGCCTTGCTAACTGCAGTGAGTGTTTTACTCAGTCCCATGTCTTCCCGTTTGGGTATCCCGATTCTTTTGATCTTCCTCGCCGTGGGTATTTTGGCCGGTGAAGATGGCCCTGGCGGAATATTGTTTGATGATTATTCCACCGCTTATTTAGTCAGTAACTTAGCGCTAGCTATCATCTTACTCGATGGTGGAATGCGTACCCGTGTCGCCAGTTTTAGGGTGGCACTATGGCCTGCTTTATCGCTAGCGACCTTTGGCGTCGCTATCACAACCAGTATCACTGGCATGATGGCCGCATGGCTGTTTGACTTGCATTGGTTGCAAGGTTTGCTGGTGGGCGCGATTGTGGGCTCAACCGATGCCGCCGCGGTATTCTCCTTATTGAAAGGGCGCAGTCTCAACGAGCGGGTTGGGGCAACCTTAGAAATCGAGTCTGGTAGTAACGACCCTATGGCGGTGTTTTTAACCGTGACGCTGATTGCGATTCTCGCCAATGTGGACACTGAGATGTCCTTCAGCTTTATGTTTATCAGCTTTATTAAGCAATTTGGTCTGGGTATTTGCTTAGGTTTAGGCGGCGGCTGGATGCTGTGGAAGCTGGTTAATTTGAGCAAATTAGCCGACGGCCTGTACTCTATTTTAGTCTTAAGCGGTGGTCTGATTATTTATGCTGCGTCTAACAAACTCGGCGGCAGTGGCATTTTATCGATTTACTTAGTCGGGCTTTTCCTCGGCAATAAGCCGACTCGTGGTCGCCATGCGATTTTAAACGTACTTGATGGCATGACTTGGGTCAGCCAAATCGGTATGTTCTTGGTATTAGGGTTATTGCTTACCCCTTCAGATTTAGTCGATATCCTGATCCCAGGTTTTGCACTGGCATTTGGGATGATTCTATTCGCTCGTCCTGTCGCTGTGTGGATCAGTTTATTGCCCTTTAAGAGCTTCAGCAGTCGCGACCGCTGGTTTATTTCGTGGGTAGGATTACGCGGTGCTGTACCTATCATCTTGGCGGTGTTCCCTATGATGGCGGGCTTACCGGGCGCTCAGTTGTACTTCAACTTAGCCTTCTTCGTCGTATTAGTATCGTTACTGGTTCAAGGTGCGTCTTTGACCACTGCGGCGCGTTTAGCTAAGGTGGAACTGCCCCCAAAGCCGTTGCCCGTTTCGCGTTCGGGAGTTGAAATTTACCCGAGCAGCGAATGGGAAGTGTTTGTCTATCGTTTGAGTGAAAGTAAGTGGTGCATTGGTGAGCCGCTAAAACGCTTAGCTATGCCTGATGGAACACGGATTGCGGCGGTATTTAGGAATGACACTTTACTGCATCCGTCGGGCAGTACTCGCCTCGAAGCGGGAGATATACTCTGTGTGCTGGGTCAGGAGAAAAGTTTAGAAGCCTTAAGTAACCTCTTTAGCCAAGCGCCTGAAAATAAAGAAGTACAACGTTTCTTCGGTGATTTCTTTATTGAAACAGATGTTAAGCTTGCAGATCTCGCACCAATTTATGGCTTGAGTTTAAATAATCTCGCTGACGATATGACAGTTGCCGATCTGGTGGTGTCACAGCTTGGTGCAAACCCTGTGCTGGGCGATCAGTTCCAATGGCAGTCGTTGCATTGGGTGGTGGCGGGGCTGTATGAAGGCAAAGTCACTAACGTGGGTATTCGTTTACCGACTGAGAATGCGCTCTAATTCTATGTGCTAGATGGTCCTTACCATCGAAAGTCACCATAAAAATGCCAGCGTATTTGCTGGCATTTTTTGTATTTAAAAACTGAATGAGTTACTGATATAAAGATTTGTCCGTTGGATCGGGACGGGTCTTAAAGCGGCGATGTAACCACATATATTGGGCGCGGTTTTTATCTATGATGGATTCGATAATCTTGTTACCGCGAATAGCATCGGCTAATTCATCTTCACCGGGGAAATTATCCAGCGGTGGCATCACTTCAATCCGATAGCCCTCATCGCCTTCGGTACGTTCCACAAAAAAGGGCAAGACTTTGGCTTTGCCGAGTTTGGCTAATGTGGTGGCACCCGTAATGGTTGCCGCATCTGGCATGGCATAAAACGGAATAAATACCGCGCTGGAGCGGCCAAAGTCTTGATCGGCCGTGTACCAAATCACATCGGGATTACGCAGGCAACGCACCATTTGGCGTAAGTCGCGTTTAGAAACAAGCCCTTTATTCGAGCGTAAACGGCCTTTAACTTGGAGGTATTCCATCACAGGATTGTTGTGTGGGCGATAAACTCCCACGCCGGGTTGGAATTGGCCGAAGATACGTGCGCCCATTTCCAGCGGTAAACAATGCACTGCAAACAGGATAACGCCGTGGCCAGCATCGAGAGTGTCTTGCACGTGTTCTTTACCTGTGATGCTCATGTGCTGCTGCACTTTTTCATCGGACCACCACCATGCATTGATGGTATCGAAAATGGCTTTGCCCGTTTCTTCAAAGTTACGCTTGAGCAGGGTTTCTCGCTGTGCTTCTGACATTTCAGGGAAGCAAAGGGCCAAGTTACGGCGCGCCGTATGAGTGCGACTGCCAGCAAATTTCATCACTAAGCGACCTAAACCTTTACCCAGTTTCATCTGCCAAGAGAGCGGTAGAAGCTGAGTTAAGCGCATTAAAAATACGCCAAACCACATGGGCCAATGCTTAGGATGATATAAAGAAGATGAAAACTCGGCTTTCTCGACCACAAAAATACTCACTACTTTTGAAAATTACTGCTTATTCTAACTCAATTTTTACTGAAAATTAGGTACAATCACGGTTTAATTTCTGCATAAAGATAAGAGCACTATGAAGGTTTCTCTGCCAGCATTTGAAAAAGCCAGAGTGTTAGTCGTCGGCGATGTGATGTTAGACCGCTATTGGGTTGGCCCTACGGGTCGTATCTCCCCCGAGGCCCCCGTACCTGTGGTGAAGATTAATCAAGTCGAAGACAGACCCGGCGGCGCGGCCAACGTGGCGCTCAATATCGCGACCTTAGGTGGTCAAGTCCAACTTGCAGGGCTCGTCGGTCAAGACGATACCGCCAACGCCCTAACGCTCGGCGTGCAAACCTTAGGGGTTGAACCCCAGTGGTTAACCATTGCAGACAAGCCAACCATCACTAAGCTGCGGGTGTTATCACGTAATCAGCAGTTGATCCGCCTCGATTTCGAAGAAGCTTTTGACAATGCCGATAGTGTGCGTTTGCTCAAGCAATCTGAGGCCTTACTCGATTCCGTCGATGTGGTGGTGTTGTCAGATTATGCCAAGGGCGCTATCGATCAGCCGCGAGATTTTATTGCTTTAGCGCGTTCAAAAGGTGTGACGGTGTTAGTCGATCCTAAGGGCAGTGACTTTGGTCGTTATCAGGGCGCGTCGTTGATCACCCCGAATATGAGCGAGTTTGAGGCTGTTGTGGGCACTGTGACCTCAGAAGCGGATCTGCTGGAAAAAGCCCGTGGCTTACTTAAGCAACATCATTTTGATGCCATCTTAGTCACCCGCTCTGAAAAGGGTATGACCTTAGTGACCGCTAATGCGCCTGAGTTGCACATTCCTACCGTTGCCCGTGAAGTCTATGATGTGACGGGGGCTGGCGATACTGTGATTTCGGCCTTAGCAACCTCATTAGCCGCGGGCGCCGATTTACCGCAAGCTTGTGCGATTGCGAACACCGCTGCTGGCGTGGTGGTCGGTAAACTTGGCACTTCTACCGTGAGCCGCATTGAGCTTATCGAAGCCTTAGCTTTGCACCATGGAGAATCGGGTTTTGGGGTGGTGAGTGAAGATCAACTGGCCTACGCCTTAGAGCAAGCCAAATTACGCGGTGAACGTGTGGTGATGACTAATGGTTGCTTTGATATTTTACATGCGGGCCACGTGAGCTATCTTAAACAGGCGAAAGCTTTGGGCGATCGTTTGATCGTCGCGGTAAATGATGATGCCTCGGTTAAACGCCTAAAGGGTGATGGTCGTCCGGTCAATCAGGTGGATCGTCGTATGGCCGTGTTAGCGGGCTTAGCTTCTGTCGATTGGGTGGTGCCTTTTAGTGAAGATACGCCGCAGCGCATCATTACTCGATTGCTGCCAAATCTACTGGTTAAAGGCGGCGACTATAAGCTTGAAGATATCGCAGGCGGCGCTGAAGTGATTGCCGCCGGTGGTCAAGTGCAAGTGCTGGGCTTTGAGGATGGTATTTCAACAACGGCCATTATTCAAAATATCATGGCTAATCAGTGAGCTTAGTTGCTCTGGTATTCGCATCTAGCTTGTCTTGGACGCCCATTGCCGATAAGCAGGCTTTGATTTGCCCTTTACCAGAGCTTGGCACTTGCTTGGCATTATTGCCTAAGCAAGTGTTGGCGCAGCTGCCCGCCACGCTAGATCAATTTAAGCGCGATTTAGGCCGCAGAAGTGCCATGGTCATGCCCGTCGATGACAATAAGATTGCAGGCCTAGTCTTAGTCAATGAGTTGCTGACGCCGCAAGTGCAGTTAGCCAGTGTCGATCTCGTGACTTATCAATTACCTTTGCTCGAACAGCCGCAATTAACCCTATGGCATGAGCTTGGTCATTTGGAGAACCTTGCCCTGCAAGGTACAGTGTTACCGACTCAATTGAGCGCATATCAGCATGAATGGCTAGCCGATATCTATCTGGTTTGGCGTGTCGCGCGGGAGCGAGGTGATTTTGCCTTGGCGTGGCAGCAATACCATAGACGAAACCTTGATGCGTTAACAAGTCAGCAATACTTGTCGCATTGGAGTTCACCCATGTTGATACAAGTGTTGCGTCACTACGAAGTGGCTCAAGTGGCGAGATTCGCCGATTATCGGGATTTTCTGGCGGATTTTTATCCTAAAGCTAAGCAATTAGAGCCGAGGTTATTAGGCGAGTATTCGAGCTTAATGCAACGGACTTTTGGCACGAGTGTGTTGCAACCCCTTCCTGAATATCTATTTTGGCGAAAAGCCGATCTTGGACACTATCTACAACCTACCTTCGTTTTACTCATGGGTGAGGAAAAAGCGCATAACTGGTTGGTACAAAATTCAATGTTATGATGGTGTTAACGGAATCGGCGTTTAGGCCTGTTTTAAACTGAACCCTAGCTGAACAAAAGCGAAATACGCTGGTTGCAGCCGAGTGAACAGCAGTAATCCCTGAGCGGCTTTGGTAAGCTTTCCCCCTAAAAAAAAGAGGGGAGACTTTACTATGGCTAAGCGCTCGCGAGTACAAACTGAGCAAACCATAAATCAGATTATGGATGAAGCGTTAAGACAAATTTTGACTATCGGCTTTGAGACTATGTCTTATACTACGTTATCTGAAGCAACGGGTATTAGCCGCACAGGTATTAGTCACCATTTTCCACGCAAGAGCGATTTTCTCGTTCGTTTAGATAGCCGTATCGGCAATCTATTTGTTGCGGCTCTGGATTTTTCTAGCCAAGAGGCATTAGAAACATCGTGGATGCAGGCAATGCAGGAAGAACATTACCGCGCAGTATTGAGACTGTTCTTTAGTCTTTGTGGTGGTGCCAACAATGAAATCACCCTCTTTAGAGCGGTGAGCACAGCACGTCAGCAAGCGATTGCTGAGTTAGGCTTAGCGGGCGATCGCACGATCAACCACTTATTAGGCCGTACTGCTGTGATGTTGTTGTCCAATTTCGATGTGGCAAAAGCTGCATAATAGACTGACCAATTAATATAAAAATGGAGCCTGATGGCTCCTTTTTTATAGGTAAAAATCGTGATTTTTACTGAGGAAACTCATTCTTTAGTCGTGTAAGATATGCCCTCTATTGCGTTATACCGCCTTTTACTCTTGATTTGACAGGATAAACATATGGACATGACACCCAGCTCTAATGCCGCCGAGGCTCCCAAACGTAACATCAAGCTCGATAATACAGAGCTCATCAAAACCAGTTTTTGGGTGAGTCAGATCTTTATGATCATTGCGACGGTTGTCGGGGTGTATTTAGCCGCGCAGGAAGGTTTATCGCAGGCGATTAAGTTCGATAACTTAAGTAATATGCAAAACAACTATCATCTGCGCCACGCGCTCTATGATGAAGTGAGTGACAACGTGGCGACTTTGAGCCGTTATGTCGACACGGTTGAAACAGTGAGCGGTAATAGTTTAGTGAAAATGCACCCGCAAATGGGACTGTTTGTTTGGGAGAATATGCGCTATTCAGCCAATGCTCTAGAGACGCCGAGCCACATCTTGTCCGATATTCGTCGTTTTTATTTAGAGTCTGAGCAGATCATTAGCGATATTGAAACTCGCCATTACAGTGTTTCCTACGGTAAGGGCCTGCTGCAAAATGTACTGAGTAAGATCCAAGAAGATACTTTGCCGAAGCTTAAAACGAATTATGAAACCCTGTCAAAAGAGCTTAACGATAACGACATTGCTGTAGATTAATCCATTTATAAAGTCGATGTTGGCCTTAGCTAAGCACTGTTAAAGGACACGTTTGCCCTTTAACAGTGCTTGAAGTATTTGCATGCGCTAAGGTGCCAGTTCCCACCATTCCCAACTTTCTAAACCTTGTGATTTCGCGAGGAAGAGTGCGCGTTGATGTGCTTTTAGAGCAGCATCTTTATTACCGAGTGCGGCATAGCTTAGGCTCATCTGTTGCTGCCAATCGGCGCTTAGCTCACCTTCTGTTTTTGCACTGAGTAATATTTGCTGCGCTTTATCAGCCTGTTGTTTATAAATAAAGACTTTCGCGAGCCCAATACATAATTCGGTATAAGATGCTGGTAATTGCTGTTTGGCATCTTTTAGGAGTTGATCAATTTGCTCTTCTTGTTTTGAAATAAACACATATTTAGCGAAGGTATAAGCCTGTAACCATTCGAGTTGAAATCCTGCCCAAGTTTGTTGTTTAGCGGCAAATAAATCGAATACATCGGCGTACTTTGGCAATTTCACTAGCTCATCAAGGTCGATAAAATACTGGGGTGAAAGAAAAGCCAGAGCATCCAATAGTGCAGGCATCGCTGTAGTGTAGTGGTTTTCATCCGGAAACTGTTGGAACCGCCAACGCCACTGTTGATTTGCAACTAACTCGCTTGCTATGGGGTTAATCGCATCGACCATCTCCACCACGCCCATACCTTGTTCGTTGGCTACAGATAAAAACAAGGGCGGCAGCTTAGATTTGTCCTGCTGTTTTTGTTTGAGATATTGAGTGAATAGGGCGTTGCTGCTGTAGTTGTCGAACCAAACGCTTGGGCTCATGGCAAGATAGGCGTTAAAGGGCGTATTCTGCTGCATCATGCTATACAAGGTGAATAAGCCCCCAAGAGAATATCCTGCCAAGGCATTGTTACCTGAAGTGCGAAATTGCTGATTGATTAAAGGAATGAGCTCCTGAGCTAAATAACTCTGCAACAAAGCTGCACCACCATATTCTGGATTATCCTCTGCCGCCCACGTGGTGCTTTTTATATAATCTGCTTGGCCTTGTAATGCGATTCCGACCACTATCATTGGTGGGATTTTACCGACGCGGGCGAGATTGTTGACCGCTGCTGATACGTGGCGAAATTGAAAATCTCCATCGATGATATAGAGCACCGGATACTGACGTTGGGTCGCGTGATAGCGTTCAGGCAGCGCCACCATATAGCGACGTTCGGCGTTATATAGGTTGGAGTTATGGGTAAAACTTTGACCATAAACTAAGCTGCTTCTCTCGGATACTGGCATTGTGCGAGTCGGACTATTCTCAGCCTGAACTGGTGAGGCACGCTAACAAGGCGATGCGATTAATCTGGTGTCTAAGGGCTAAATATAATCTCAGTTTGCAGTCCATTGAGGTGATCCTTGTGATTCTGAGGTGCCTATCGAGAATCTTCTACGTTATGGTTTAGGGGATGTTTAGAGACTTGCAGGAAAATTATCGATTCCCCTGAATGGTTTTAACTGATCCAGCGTAAATAGAAAAGATAAGTCTGCGTGCACAGGCAGCATAAATTGTAAGTAAAAATAGAACAGAGTGAACGGGTTAACTGTGGCTTAAATGGCACTTAGGTCATTTAGCGCCTTACCTAAGTTGCTGCGGGTAAGGCGTTTTTATTTTTTGTTGCAGTAGATAAATACCAATAGCCATAAAAATTAATACGGCAGCAATAGTGGCGCTGATGATGTGGTGAAACACTAAGTGACTTATCAGAAATGTGGGCAAGTCTTCTAAGCTGTCTATAAGGAAAAGCTTAGTGATTAAGCCGATATAGACCAGAAGATGCAGAGCCGCAGCTGTGATGAATAGGCGTCTAAATTTCCCAATCAGTTTGATATCCAAATTGAAATGAAACCAGCGACAAAACAGATACCCACTGAGGCCGATGGCAATCGATATCCAGCCAAGCCCGAGTAATGAGGTTTTGATTAATACGCCAGACAGGATAAACAGTCCAAGCAACATTCATTCTTTCCTTTAAATAGCGTTAGATTCTACTTCGCATTTTGACCTGCGAAAACGATGGGGATTGTGGGTATGTAAAGCCTCACATCCTATGGGCGCGGAGACTAGCTTAAAAGGCTTAAAGAAATGTGAAATGAAAAGGGAGCCTAAGCTCCCTTTTATCATTGAAACAGGGCGTTTCGCCTAAGCGATTGCCACTCTGTTGAAGTTACATCAGACTCAAAGTGCTTTTAAAATCGCTTCGACACTGGCTTTTGCATCCCCAAACAGCATTTGCGTATTTTCTTTGAAGAACAGTGGGTTTTGCACGCCGGCATAACCCGTGTTCATCGAGCGTTTAAAGCCGATAACGTTTTGCGCTTTCCATACTTCGAGCACTGGCATGCCTGCGATTGGGCTACCTGGATCTTCCATTGCCGCAGGGTTAACCGTGTCGTTGGCACCAATGACGAGTACTACGTCGGTGTCGTTAAAGTCTTCGTTGATTTCGTCCATTTCCAGCACGATATCGTAGGGGACTTTCGCTTCCGCCAGCAGTACGTTCATATGGCCGGGTAAACGGCCTGCAACTGGGTGGATACCAAAACGGACTTTTACGCCGCGATCGCGTAGCTTTTGAGTGATTTCAGCCACTGGATATTGCGCCTGTGCCACTGCCATGCCGTAACCTGGGGTGATGATGACAGAGGTGGCATTTTTCAGCATATCCGCCACATCTTCGGCGTTGGTTTCACGGTATTCGCCCATTTCTTCATCGGCAGTCGAGGCCACACCATCTGTGCCAAAGCCACCAGCGATTACAGAAATAAACGAGCGATTCATCGCCTTACACATGATGTAAGACAGAATTGCACCCGATGAACCCACTAATGCGCCGACCACAATCAAGAGGTCGTTTGACAGCATAAAGCCCGCCGCTGCCGCTGCCCAACCTGAGTAGGAGTTCAGCATAGACACCACCACTGGCATATCCGCGCCGCCAATGGATGCCACTAAATGCCAGCCAAAGGCGAAGGCGATCAGCGTCATCAACAGCAGAGCCGGCATAGTGCCGCCCGTTTGGACGAAGTAAACCAGCAGGGCGAAGGCCACGAGTACTGCCACTAGGTTTAACTTGTGGCGATGTGGCAGCATCAAAGGTTTTGATGAAATCAGCCCACGTAACTTACAAAAGGCTACGATAGAACCTGTGAAGGTGACCGCACCGATGAAGATCCCGAGGAAGACTTCGACTAAGTGAATGTTAAGCATGGCGCCAGTGAGATGCTCTTTGCTGGCAGCTTTTGCTGCTTCACTTAGGGCATCATGCACTGCGGCGAGCGTCGTATTGATATCGCCACCGACAGCCACGACGACTTGCGATACTTCCTGTGGGTGCAAGTCGATAAAGCTGTTAAAGCCCACCAATACAGCGGCCATACCGACAAAGCTGTGCAAGATGGCAACCAGTTCAGGCATTTCAGTCATTTCGACTTTTAATGCTAAACGGATACCAATCGCGCCGCCAATCACCATGGCGATTAAGATCCACGCAATACCGTTAGTATCAGGGTTGAAAATGGTAGCCAGTAGGGCAATTGCCATACCTGCGATTCCGAATAAATTGCCGTGTTTTGCCGTCTCTTGCTTCGACAGTCCCGCGAGACTGAAGATGAAGAGAATGGCGGCAATAATGTAAGCTGCTGTTACCAGTCCTTGAGACACGTTAAACCCCCTTAATCCTTACGGAACATCTTCAGCATGCGCTGAGTGACGGTAAAGCCACCGAAGATGTTAATACTGGCGATCAGCACGGCGATAAACGCCAGTACAGTGACCAAAGTTGAACCCTGACCGATTTGCAGTAGCGCGCCGACCACGATAATGCCTGAAATCGCGTTAGTGACTGACATCAAAGGCGTATGCAGTGAGTGGGACACGTTCCACACCACATAATAGCCGACGACGCAGGACAGCAAGAATACCGTGAAATGGGACAGGAACTCTGGCGGTGCAACCGATGCCACTGCTGCAAATCCGGCGATGCCTAAGGCGGCGAGTACGTATTTGAGCTTAGATGGCGCTTTCGGGGTGGTGTCTTTAGGCGCGATTTTCGCGGCAGGTTTTGCTGGCGCCGCAGAAACCGAAATCGGTGGTGGCGGGAAGGTCACTTCACCTTCTTTAATCACCGTCATGTTGCGCATGACCACATCATCGAAGTTGATGCTGGCAGTGCCGTCTTTCTCTTTGCACATTAACTTCATCAGGTTGACTAAGTTAGTGCCGTAAAGCTGTGACGATTGCGCGGGTAGACGACCGGGAAGGTCGGTATAACCAATCACTTTTACGCCGTTCGGGGTGACAAACAGCTCGCCCGATTGCGTGTATTCGCAGTTACCGCCAGTTGCAGCGGCCAAATCGACGATCACTGAGCCGCTCTTCATGCTATCGACCATAGCTTTGGTGATGAGCTTAGGCGCAGGACGGCCGGGGATCAGCGCAGTAGTGATGATGATATCGACTTCTTTGGCTTGCTCAGCAAACAGCGCCATTTCGGCAGCAATAAATTCATCCGACATGGTTTTAGCATAACCATCGGATGAGCCACCTTCTTCGTTACCAAAATCGAGTTTAAGGAACTGGCCGCCCATAGATTCGATTTGCTCGGCCACTTCTAAGCGCGTATCGAAGGCGCGCACTATGGCGCCAAGCGAACCCGCAGTACCAATGGCAGCAAGACCTGCCACACCAGCACCAATCACTAACACTTTAGCGGGCGGCACTTTACCGGCAGCGGTAATTTGACCGGTAAAGAAACGGCCAAATTGATGCGCGGCTTCAACAACGGCACGATAACCGCCAATGTTGGCCATAGAGGAGAGGGCATCAAGTGACTGGGCACGGGAGATGCGTGGCACCATGTCCATCGCCATCACGTTGATCTTGCGTTTAGATAACTTCTCAACCAGCTCAGGGTTTTGTGCGGGCCAAATAAAGCTGACGACAGTTGCTCCGTCTTTGATTTGTTCGATTTCGGCGTCGCTTGGCGCATTGACCTTAAAAATCAGATCGGCTTGCCAAACGTCAGTTGTCACCTTCGCGCCTGCAGCTTCAAAGGCTGCATCATCGAAACTTGACAGTTGACCCGCATTGGCCTCAATAACAACTTCAAAGCCGAGTTTTTTAAGCTGCTCGACGGTGGCTGGAGTCGCGGCGACCCTAGTTTCACC
This sequence comes from Shewanella septentrionalis, assembly GCF_025370265.1. NCBI lineage: Bacteria > Pseudomonadati > Pseudomonadota > Gammaproteobacteria > Alteromonadales > Shewanellaceae > Shewanella > Shewanella septentrionalis. The sequence continues at coordinate 41,841 of NZ_JAMTCC010000007.1, forward strand.
GGCGAGACTTTCTCTCGGTATTCCAATCTGCATGACTACTCCCTGATGGTTTATATAATCGTTCCGCCTGTTGTGCTTCCTTCATCGTACTCAACTGCAAAATCTGTCATCGCCAGTGATTACTCGGCTGGTGATTCGAGTCAGTTCGGGCATTCAATCTAGGATGGACACTTTTTGTTTTAAAAACAAACTATTCTGTGGGCAACAGAAATTTCTGTTCGACAGGCTCATGACCATTGTGGCAATACTTTAGCTTGGCACAAGTGCATATTTCTCAAGCAGGCCGTTTCTGCACTGGTCGGATCAAAAACTTTTAACCAGTGCACACTTTTGTAGCTTAAATTTTGCACTTTGTATATTCCAAAATGGAATTAAAAATCCGATTTTATTCTTTTTTGCTTTTCTTAAACCGCGATAAGCTTGTGGACATTACACTGTCATAGGGCCGTCTCATGTTGTTAAAAGAACTTTCATCGCTGGCTTCGCCATTGTCTCAAGGACAAGTCGAGAAGCTAAAACAACTCACTTCTGAGTTAAGTGCTGTGCAACTGGCTTGGGTGAGTGGCTATCTTGCTGCCACCGCCAATGCTGGCCAATTAGCGCCTGCCACCGAAGCGCAAACTGCTCAAACAGTGACGATTCTCTATGGCAGTCAAACGGGTAATGGCCGTGGTGTCGCCAAAGCGCTCGCCGATAAGGCGCAGGCGCAAGGTTATGCGGTCAATCTGGCTTCAATGGGCGAATACAATGTTCGCCAACTGAAACAAGAAACTGTGCTCTTGCTGGTGGTCAGCACCCATGGTGAAGGTGAAGCGCCGGATGACGCGATTGAATTACATAAGTTTTTAGCATCGAAACGTGCGCCTAAGTTAGACAATTTACATTACTCAGTGCTTGCGCTTGGGGATTCAAGCTATGAATTCTTCTGCCAAACCGGTAAAGACTTTAGTACTCGTTTAGCGCTACTGGGTGCTAAGTCATTGTTACCTTTGGTTGAATGTGATGTGGACTATGAGGCCGCCGCTGGTCAGTGGCACGCCGATGTATTAGAGGCCGTTAAGCCGCTTATCGAAACCTCGTCCGCCAGCGTGGTATCTATCGGTACTGCTAAAGCGATTGGTGAAAGCGAGTTTACTAAGCAAAACCCCTATAGCGCCGAAGTGCTAGCGAGCCAAAGAATTACTGGCCGCGGTTCAGACCGAGATGTGCGCCATGTTGAAATCGACCTTGGCGATTCAGGCTTAAGCTATCAAGCGGGCGATGCCCTCGGTGTGTGGTTTAGCAATAATGAAGTGTTAGTCGATGAAGTCCTCGTGGGTCTGTCGTTGGCCGCCGATGAGTTAGTAACCCTAGGCACAGAATCTTTGACCCTTAAGCAAGCTTTGCTTGAGAAGAAAGAGCTGACTCAGTTGTATCCTGGATTAGTCAAAGCCTGGGCCGAACTGAGCGGCAGCGCTGAGCTGCTAGCATTGAGCGAAGATAAAGAGCAAGTGCGTCACTTTATCCTTAAGCATCAATTTGCTGATTTAGTCGCCCAGTATCCGTTAACAAATAGCGCTGTCACGTTAAGCGCGGCAAGATTGCTTGAGTTACTGCGCCCATTAACCCCAAGACTTTACTCTATCGCCTCAAGCCAAAGTGAAGTGGAAACCGAAGTCCATTTAACCGTGGCGTTAGTGGAAGATGAGCGTCACGGCGCGGCCCGTTTTGGCGGAGCGTCACACTTCTTAGCCTCTGCGCAGGAAGGCACTCAGGTTAAGGTTTATGTTGAGTCGAATAAGCATTTCCGTTTACCCGAGAATCCAGACACGCCAGTGATTATGGTTGGCCCAGGCACAGGTGTTGCGCCATTCCGTGCCTTTATGCAGGAGCGCGTGGCCCAAGGTATTCAAGGTGATAGCTGGTTATTCTTCGGCAATCCACACTTTGAGCAGGATTTCTTGTATCAAACTGAGTGGCAACAGTATTTGAAAAATGGCGATTTAAGCCGTATCGACGTGGCGTTCTCGCGCGATCAAGCCCATAAAGTTTATGTGCAGCACCGTATTAAAGAACAAGGCCAAGCCCTGTGGCAATGGTTGCAAAACGGCGCGCATCTGTACATTTGTGGTGATGCTGAACGTATGGCAAAAGATGTTCACCAAGCCTTGATTGAGGTGGCTGTCGAAGTCGGTGGTTTGAATACCGAAGCGGCCGAAGCCTATTTTGAAACATTGCGCAGCGATAAGCGTTACCAAAAAGACGTGTATTAATCTCAACCGTTGCGGATATAAGAAACGCATAAGAATAGCCAAAGCTGCACACGTGATGACCTGTGCAGTCAGCGAACCGAATTTGAAGAGGCAGTTGCCATGAGTGAGCAAAAGTTAGCGTTAAACGAATACCTAAAGACCGACAGTGATTACCTGCGCGGTACGATTAAAGAAGGCTTAGATTCTGCGGTAACCGGCAGTTTCAGTGACGGCGATCAGCAGTTGATCAAATTCCACGGCTTCTATCAGCAAGATGACCGTGATTTACGTAACGAACGTAAAGAGCAAAAACTTGAGCCTCTATATAGCTTTATGTTGCGTGCTCGTGTGCCTGGTGGTATCTGTTCTCCACAGCAATGGTTAGGCGTAGATAAAATTGCGTCGACCTTAACCAGCTCAAACAGCATACGTTTAACGACCCGTCAAACCTTCCAATACCACGGTATTCCTAAGCGTAACTTGAAGACCATTATTCAAGACTTAGATCGTGAAGCGCTGGATTCGATTGCCGCTTGTGGTGACGTTAACCGTAACGTGATGTGTAATCCTAATCCGGTGGAATCGAAACTGCATGAGCAAGCCTATGCGGTGGCGAAACAACTGTCAGATCATCTGTTGCCCCATACGCGCGCCTACGCCGAAATTTGGTTAGATGAAGAAAAGTTACTTTCGACCGAAGATGAAACCGTTGAACCTGTATATGGCAAAACTTATCTGCCACGTAAGTTCAAAATGGCGGTTGCGGTTCCTCCCGATAACGATGTTGACGTTTACACTAACGATTTAGGCTTTATCGCCGTTGCTGAAAACGGTGAGTTGGTTGGCTTTAACTTAACCGCTGGCGGCGGCATGGGCTCGACCCATGGCGAGGTGGAGACTTTCCCACGTCTGGCTGACGACTTTGGTTTTATCAAAACTGAAGACGTGATGAAGTTTGCCGAAGCTGTCATGACAGTGCAACGCGACTGGGGTAATCGTGTTAACCGTAAACGTTCACGCCTTAAATACACTATCGTCGACCATGGCTATGAGCAGTTTAAAGCCGAAGTCGAACTGCGCGCTGGGGTGAAGTTTGAGCCTAAGCGTGATGTTGTGATTGGCGACCGCGGCGACCGTTATGGTTGGGTTGAAGGCGTTGACGGTAAATGGCATTTAACCTTATTTATCGAAAGCGGCCGCATTAAAGATTTACCGGGCCAAACCCTGCAAACGGGACTGCGTGAAATAGCTAAGATCCACAAAGGCGATTTCCGTATGACCTCGAATCAAAACATGATCATCGCAGGTGTGGCGGCAGAAGATAAAGCCACCATTGAAGGCTTAGCCCGCAAACACGGACTACTGGGCCAAGTGTTGACGCAAACCCGCGGTCATTCGATTGCCTGTGTGGCTTTGCCGACGTGTCCATTAGCGATGGCGGAAGCTGAGCGTTACTTCCCTGAGTTTATCGATCATATCGATGCGCTACAGGCAAAACACGGCATCAGTGAGCAAGCGATTGTGGTGCGGATGACAGGTTGTCCAAACGGTTGTGCACGTCCATTTGCCGCTGAAATTGGCCTTGTGGGTAAAGCACCAGGTCGTTACAACTTGTACTTAGGCGCAAGCTTTGAAGGTACTCGTCTGAACAAGATGCACAGAGAAAATATCCAAGAGGCGGAAATTCTCGCCGAATTGGATACCTTGTTTGGCCGCTACGCCGTAGAGCGTGATGCAGGCGAAACCTTTGGTAACTTCACCGTCCGCGTGGGCGTTGTGAAGGCGGTTATTGATGCCGCTAAGGATTTTCATGGTTGATCTTGAGCAAAAAACCAGTGATACAGTGCCGACTGTGGTCAGCACGGCCGAGTTAACGGCGCTATTGAGTGCGCCTAAGGCCGAGCAAACGATAGCGCTTGAGCGTATCAATCAGTTCTTAGCCGGATTGAGCGCACAAGAGCGAGTGTTGTGGGGCTTAACTTATTTGCCCGGTAATCATGCGCTGTCGTCAAGTTTTGGGATTCAAGCCGCTGTGATGCTGCATATGGTGAGTCAGGCACAGGCGAATATTCCGGTTATTCTAACGGATACGGGTTATTTATTCCCTGAAACCTATCGGTTTATCGACGAGCTGACAGAGCGTTTGTCACTGAATGTAAAAGTGTATCAAGCAGTGATGACAGCTGCATGGCAAGAGGCACGCTTTGGTCAATTGTGGGAGCAAGGGTTAGACGGGTTAGAGCAATACAACCGTTTAAATAAAGTTGAGCCTATGCAACGTGCTTTGGCCGAGCTTGAGGTCGGTACTTGGTTTGCTGGGCTGAGGCGCAGCCAAGCCAGCACCCGTGAGGCGCTGCCGATACTGGCGATTCATGGCTCTCGCTTTAAATTATTGCCGATTATCGAGTGGTCGAATAAAGATGTGCACCTCTATCTGACTCAATTTGACTTGCCGTACCACCCACTTTGGGAGCAAGGCTATGTTTCTGTTGGTGATACCCATTCGAGTAAACCACTTGAATTAGGCATGACAGAGGAAGAAACGCGCTTTAATGGGCTGAAACGTGAGTGTGGTCTGCACTACGAAATTTAGTTTCCGCATTGAAGTTTAGTCATCTTATTGATTTAAAATATTAAACGCCTCAATTACCATTGGGGCGTTCTTATTGCAGTTAGATAAGTCTTTGGTTGAATTTAATACTCTGGGTTGACGAGAAAGTGAAGCGATGTCATTTAAGCGTCATTTCAGTGAGATATATTGATATTCATAGAGTTAGTGTTGCTGGCTTTTTTCAAGAGTAAAAGTGTTGTACATTTTTACTCACAGGGTTATGCACATTGGTTGAGCCTGAGCTATATTTTGAAGTTCCCGTAGATGGTTTTGAGGGGTTTTACTGTGAAATAGACATGACTTGTGTCTTTTTCGAGGTTAAGTGGCTGTATATCAGTATTTATGGGCTGAGTTTGCTGTGTATTGATATCATTCGACTGGATGCAGTGAAAGCGTTGAAAACCTGACTCGCAGCTGCGAGTAACAAGCTGTTTGATTGACTTGCTAGCCCTCGTTAATCAGCCATCATTACCTCGGTCAGCTGTCGTCAAAGCTGCCGAGGTCAAGTTAAGTTAAGCCCTCGCCATATTCAATAGTGATTTGTTATTGTGGTTATTTCTCTGCCTATCTTTGATTATCGAGTAAGATATCCTTGGTATTTCCTCCATTGTCGTAGCATGATCGGCCCGCAACTTCCTTAGTGCTTTAAACGGTTTTCTAATAAGCCTTGGACGTTGTAAAGAATGCCTAATGGATTAGCTTAACTGGATATCAGAAACGAGAGTGCGCGGATGAGATGGTGTAAATGACGGCTCCTTTATATGCGATGCGAGATCATGTCAGGCGTCCTAGTGCCAATAAGTCGAGTAGTCCTGCTCCTCAGAGGCGTAAGCGTGGCTTTCGTCGTTTATTGTCTTGGCTATTCAAGGGATTAGTATGGGCATTCATTTGCTCAATCTTATTGGTTATTCTACTCAGATTCGTTAATCCACCCATGTGGACTTGGCGGATTGAGCGCGCCTTATTTCCACCTGCACCTATGGGGGAAGTCATGCATCAGTGGCGCGATTTAGCGCACATTTCTCCTGAGTTACAATTGGCGGTGATCGCCGCTGAAGATCAACGTTTTGCCGAGCATACGGGATTTGATTTAGCCGCGATAAGCTCGGCGCTGAAATACAATCAGAAAGGCACTAAAGTTCGCGGTGCCAGTACCTTAAGTCAGCAGGCGGCGAAAAATTTGTTTATGTGGTCTAGTCGCAGTTTTTTTCGTAAGGGATTAGAAGCTTGGTTTACCTTAATGATGGAACTGACTTGGGATAAGTCGCGCATTCTTGAAGTGTATTTAAATATCGTCGAATTTGGCCCAGGTATTTACGGCGCCGAAGCGGCATCAAAGCATTATTTTGGCAAGTCTGCGGCAAAACTGACCCAATATGAAGCTTCATTACTTGCAGCTATCTTACCGAATCCTTGGCGCTATAAAGTGTCACCTCCGTCGTCCTATGTGCAGCAGCGTTCCGCGTGGATCCGCAAACAAATGCGCCAGTTAGGTGACGTCACGCTTAAAAAAGTCCACGAAGCGGGATGAAGGTCTGACGTGTGAGTTTGGCCCAGATGCATTTATGTGTCATTGGGCACTTTGTTAATCGTCGACGACTTAAAGATCTTTTATTACTGAATTGAAATAAGATTGGAAACCTGTTGAATTAAGGTTAACGCTGATGTGTTTTAACGGTTTGATTCCCTATCCTGTTCGCTTCTGTATCGGTTTAATGTTAAATTATCGGGCAAAATTTATACCTTAGTTTTCTGATTTTGCATTATCTGCGTAAGGGATATGTAAGAGCGGATAAATATTCAAATACCTAGGGATTACTTTAGGTATTGATTTCATAAAATTGAATTGTCATTAAATGGAGTTTCTTAAATGAAAAAGATTGTGATTGCCGCGGCAATTATTGCAGCTGGTGCGGGTGGTTATTGGTATACGCAGAATGGTGCTGGCTCTAGTGCCTCTGCAAATCCTTTGCTCGACTATGTGCCTGCTGATACGCCGATATTTTCGGGTCAGCTAAAACCCTTCCCGTTGAAAGCGTATTTACAGTCTATTTCTGGAAATTATCAGCAATATCCAAGTAACGCGCTTGCCGAATTTGGTGAGCTGGATAGCCCTATGGGTAAGTTCTTCGTCAGCATTTATCAGCAGTATATGGATGGCATTAAAGAGCCAGCCTTACTGTTGAAAACCTTTGGTTTTCCAGATGAAGTTAAGCCTTATATCTACACGTTAGGCGCTTTGCCTGTATTAAAGATTGACGTTAATCAAGTCGATGCTTTTTGGGCTGTATTAGATAAAGCCGAAAAAGACAGTGGTGTGACCCACGAAATGCGTAAAGTGGGTGATGTTGATTATCGCGCTTATGCATTATCGGATGAGACTTCAACTGAGAAAGCTGATCTGTTATTTGCCCAAAAAGATGGCATATTAACGATTACTTTCAGCACTTCTATTACCGAGCCTGAATTATTAGAAATGGCATTCGGTATTAAGAAGGCGCCGCAGTCATTAGCCGCTTCTGGCATATTAGCCGATATTATTAAGACCCATGGTTTTAAAGATGACAGCATCAGCTTTATCAACCATGTTGAAATCGTGAAGGCGTTGACTTCAGCCGATAGCAATATGTTATCCAAGCAATTGACGAAGTTTTTTGCTAATGAAAGCGTCGGTGAAGATCCATTAGCTCAAATTAGAACACCAGAATGTCGCACCGAATTAACCGCCATTGCTGCTAATTGGCCGCGCACGGTTGCGGGTTTAACCGCGTTTTCTGTGACAGAAAAAGAAAGCCATATGGCGGCCTCATTTGTGGTTGAAACTAAGAATCAACCAATTCTTGCGGCCATGCAAAAGATGCGTGGCTTTATTCCTGCACATCTGGCGGATATCGACAGCACTATCTTCTCTATGGGCATAGGCTTAGATGTCAACGAAGTTGCACCTTCATTAACGGCTATTTGGGATGATCTGCAAAAGCCGCAATTGACCTGTGCGCCACTGGCCGAGTTGCAAGCTGAGTTGAGCCAACAGAGCCCAGCTATGCTAGGCATGTTCACTGGTATGGCGAACGGTGTGAAAGGCATGAGCGTTTCATTGCTCGACTTTAAAATGAGCACACAAGATCAAGAGCCTAAGTTAGAAAGCTTAGATGCGTTAGTCAGCCTCAGCGCCGAAAATCCATCTATGTTGTTCAATATGGTGAAACCTTTCGCGCCTATGTTGGCCGAAGTGCAATTAGCCGATAACGGCGATGCCACTGATTTATCACCACTATTGATGTTGCCACCTGAGTTAGGTATTAAGCCTATGCTCGCGATTAAAGGTCAGCATTTAGTGGTGTATAGTGGTGACAAAGGTTTGGCTTTGGCGAACAAATTAGCGGGCGAGAAACTGTCTGCGAATGGCATGTATAGCTTATCTGCCGATTACGGCAAGATGTTCACTCCAATGCTGACGTTGTTAGAAATGAGCGGCGAGCCAATCCCTGAAGAAATGAAAATGCTTAAAGATTACAACATGCGAGTTCAAATGAGCTTCGATGTGAATAAGCAAGGGTTGGTTATAGGCTCAGTCGCCAATTCTAAAGCGACTGAAAAGAAATAATTTTAGAATCCATTCTTTAGCTGACTGATATCAGTTAACGAATCAATGTTTGAAATGAGCCAGCAGATTGCTGGCTCTTTTTTGGCTTTAATTCAGCTTAGCTTGAGCTAGCTTAGTGGGTTGTGATGTTTGAATGAGCTGAGTTTTTGGCTTAGCGGAACGCACTAAACTCACTAATCCTTGCCATTGAATATCGCTGTTTTGCGGGAGCCAAATATCGGGCTCGGTCCCAGCACCTGACAAGAGTTTTCCCTGTGCATCATAGGTTAACGAACTACTGAATCTTATGTCTAACCCACTGTTTGGCAGTTTGAAATGGTACTGACGAGCAAAATCGCCCGAGGTTTTTTCACCAATCAAATTCGCCCTAGACCAAGATTTAGTGCGATAGGCAATCCACTCACATTCTTGGCGGCATTTGGGACTCACGAGCAGTGCTAAACGATTTCGCCCTTCAGGAGTCACCGCAGGTTTAGTGCGAACGTACCAAGGGCTGAATTTATCTTCATCGACTGGGGGTAAGTTGCGGGTGAGGGATTTTAGTCGTGGCGCACTGTATTCGAGCGCAGCTAAAGGCTTAAAGTTGAGTGGTTGTAGATAGTCATTTCTCAGTTCTGGTGAGCGGCGATAGTGTGCAAATCCCATCACGTTTGGCGCTAAAGTGTTATTTAAATCAGTATCTTGATATCGCGATAACAGGGTTAATAGCTTTGGGCTAAAACCACTAGCATGACGTAAATCGATAATGAGTAATGGATGTGTCATGCCCTTTAGCAGTTCTTGCTGTAGATCTCTATCCAATTCAAAGGCGTACAGATCGCTGATCTTCAGTTTGACCGTAGTATTGTTAACTGTTTCTAATTGATTTGGAGTGTCTTGAAATTCGGTGCGCTCAAACTGAGATAACTGATTAATGAATTCAAAAACACTCATATCTTGTGTCTGATCTTCTTGATTATTTTCCACTAATTGAGTCTGCGGTTCGCGGCTTGGCAGGGCGAGAGTCACCTGCTGGGTTTGCAGATCATCATTAATCAGCGTAACCAGCACATAGGGCTTGATGCTGAGCCCCAAATCTTCACGCAGCAGGTTCAGTTTTTTCAGCCAAGGTAACTGCATTTCTTGGCTCTGTTTTGCAGGCTCAGGTAGATAGGCCTGGCTGGCTGCCACCCATTTACTCATAGGTAAACCGTCGATATGAGTCACAAAGGGAAAGTCGTTGTTGATTGGACTATTATTGCTATCTAAGGCTAACCACTGGTCGTTAAGTGGTCGTAAGGTTAACGGGAGTTCGCCGCTTTGATCATCGAAGTCATGCACTTGAGCGCCGGGATCTTTGAGGCTATTGAGTAGCTTAGTGATTTCAGCAGCAAAGCGGTCATTAGGAGTCATATCTTGATACTGCTCGACAATCAGGCTCGCCATATATTTGAGTTGCGGACTGGCTTTATCGGGTGTTAACGCATAAAACGCCGAGTGTTGCTCGATTTGATCTAATAAGGCATAGAGATCTTGGCGTACCTCTTGCGCATTAAGCATAGGTGCAGTGTTATCTTTTGGCACAGCAAAAAACGCGAGCTTAAGTAAGCTCGCGAAAATAATGACACTGAGTAGCATGACTATGCTGCGGTAGCTAAAACTCATATTCCTCCATGATGTTAAGGCGCGGCTTCAGGGCACAAAAAGGTGTGCGACTATCGGCTTAAATGCCATTCGGATCAATGTAAATCGTCCCGCTGAGCCATAAACTCAGGTCCATCTGAGCAATTTAGCAGCAGGTTTTGTAGATTAGCAGCAAATTATGGCTGATTTTTGTACTCTGTCACTTTTATATTTGCTACAGAATATCGTTGAGCGAAATCCCGATACCAATACGTTGGTTGTGATAGTTGTAATCGATTAGGCTCTCGCCATAGCCATTAAAGTATTGAGTATAAAGGCGTAAGTTGCCGACGATAGGATAACTCCAGGTTACTTCTGCTGAACCTCTGTCGATATCTTCTAGGTTTGTTCTAAGGGTTAAGGTGAATCTATGTTCATCGATACCATAGACACCAATAAATTCAGCTCTGCCTATGTAGTCATCAATGTTGGGATTATCGTCACCGCGAGCTTGATGCGGATCGGTTTTTTCATCCTCAGGAATACGCCACCAGACTTTGGTTGAGAAGGCGAGTGGACCGGCATCAAAAATCATAGTGGCATAGAGTCGATTCCAGCTGCGAGAAAGCGGTCCTGATTTACCATTTGATTGATGCACAGCACCAACGCCCCAAAAGGAATTGGTCACACTGCCTATTTTCCAATCGTTATTAAACAGCATAAAGACTTCAGGCTCGTGATTGGTTTCACGGAACGGAGATGAGGTGTCTTTGTTATAAACCTGCCAATAGGATTGATTGGTATAGGCAAAGAATAAATGACCATTATCACCAAAGACATTGTACCAAATAGGGAATTTAAAACTGATTTGAAACTTAGCCTCGAACTCATCCAAGGTGTAGGGATTGAGGATGGCATCTTCAGCGAACGGTGCCATGTTGGGATCTGGGTTATAGGTCGCAGGTAAAAGGTAGTTCACTTTATGTGGCGTAATCACAAAGGGCAGTTCTGCCGTGGCAAGTTCATCTTTGACCCTTCCTTCTACTAATGATTCTTCGGCATTTATACTCGTACAAGCTAATAACCCAGCCATTGCAATACCTGAATAAAGTCGTTTCATCGGCCCTCCTTGATGTGCTTATTTGTGTATTTGTCAGTCGTACTCAACAAAGATAGTTATGCCCAGCTTAACATTAGAAAGTGAATTTATGGTTATGGAAAAATTCTGCACTATTGGGTGACAGCTTGCCTTGCTAGCGAGGTTTTCGTTTTGTTGAGGCCGTTTTTGGTAGAATTTTTGGCAATAACATAGTGCCAGAATCACACACTTAGCTGAGCGGTGTTCGTTTTATACAACAGATGAATCCATATTAAGTTATTTAAATTCAACTGGTTATTGGTGTTTTGTGGCGTTTTTGATTTTGAAACTTAATATTTTTCCACTTTAAATTGATATCAGTGATTTCTTTTATATCTAAATGATATAAAAACTAATAATTATCTATTTATTATGGAATATAAGACGCGCTATATTTCTACAGACTAAAGTGATCTTGGGGATGTTGATGGAAATTTTATCTTTACCGGGCCAAGCGGCCAAAGGCAAAGTCTGGCTGGTGGGTGCAGGTCCTGGTGACGTTGAGTTATTGACGTTAAAGGCATGGCGTATCCTGAAAACCGCAGATGCTGTGCTATACGACGCTTTAGTCAGTCAAGATATCCTCGATCTTATTCCCAAAGACGCTGAAAAGATTGCCGTAGGTAAACGTGCGGGTAAGCATAGCGCCGCACAGGACGAGATTAATCAGTTACTCGTGACTAAAGCCTACACCCGTAAAAATGTGGTGCGTCTTAAGGGCGGCGATCCTTTTATTTTTGGTCGCGGTGGCGAAGAGTTGCAAACCTTAGTCGAAGCGGGGGTTGAGTTTGAAGTCGTCCCCGGTATTACTGCCGCCAGCGGCACATCGGCCTATGCGGGCATTCCCCTGACTCACAGAGACCATGCCCAAGGCGTGACTTTTATCACTGGCCATTGTCAGTTAGAGAGTCGCCCAATGGATTGGCAAGGTTATGCTAATCCTAACAATACCTTAGTCGTGTATATGGGGATTCTTAACGCTGGCATTATTCGCCAAGGTTTAGTCGATGCGGGCCGAAGCCCTGAAACACCCGTGGCGATAGTGTCAAAGGCAACTACGAAAGAACAACGTCGTTTTATCGGCCGTTTAGGTGAGCTTGAACAGCTTGCCGCCGATCCTGAATTACAAATGCCAGCTTTGATGATCATAGGTGAAGTGGTTGCGCTGAGTGACACCTTGCACTGGTTCAACCCTGAAGCGATTGAATCGACTCAAGCCAGTGATGAGTTGACTCAATCGGTTAGCGTGTCGCCGCGTCGATAAGCTAAGCCGCAAGCAGTTAAAGATACTAAGCAGTTAAAAATTTTAAGAAAATTAAGCTAACCCATGCTGTGGTAATGCAGCGAATTTAAGGTAAACGGAGAATAGTATGGCCGGGCGTGAATTAAGCCACTTACAACAACTGGAAGCCGAGAGCATCCAGATCATTCGTGAAGTTGCAGCCGAATTCGATAATCCTGTGATGTTGTATTCCATCGGGAAAGATTCTTCCGTTATGTTGCACTTAGCGCGAAAAGCCTTTTATCCGGGCAAGATCCCGTTTCCATTGCTGCATGTCGATACGGGTTGGAAATTCAAAGAGATGATCGCATTCCGTGATGCGCAGGCAAAGAAATTTGGCTTCGAGTTACTGACGCACATTAACCCAGAAGGGTTGGCGCAGGGGATTAACCCCTTCGACCATGGCAGTGCGAAACACACTGACATCATGAAAACCCAAGGTTTAAAGCAAGCACTTAACCAATACGGTTTCGATGCGGCTTTCGGTGGGGCTCGCCGCGATGAAGAGAAATCTCGCGCCAAAGAGCGGGTGTATTCCTTCCGCGACCGTCACCACAGATGGGACCCTAAAAATCAACGTCCAGAACTGTGGCGAACCTATAATGGCGCTGTGAACAAGGGCGAAAGTATTCGCGTGTTCCCGTTATCTAACTGGACTGAGCTGGATATTTGGCAATATATCTACCAAGAAAACATTGAGTTAGTGCCTTTGTACTTTGCTGCAAAACGTCAAGTGGTTGAGCGCGGCGGTCAGTTAATCATGGCCGATGACGAGCGGATGAAGTTAGTCGAAGGCGAGCAGTTTAAAGAAGAATTGGTGCGTTTTAGAACCTTAGGTTGCTACCCACTTACGGCCGCCATGCATTCTGAGGCCGACAGCCTAGAGAAGATTATTGAAGAAATGCTGTTAACCCGTTCAAGCGAGCGTCAGGGTCGATTGATCGACTCAGATCAAAGTGCCTCGATGGAGCAGAAGAAGCGTCAAGGCTACTTCTAATCTCGGCAAGGTTAACCCTATTTCGCGAAGGTGGCGCAAGCAAAGCGCGACCTTCAGCAAAGCAGATTAAGAGTGAGAATAAGATGGACAAAGCGGTCAATAAAACCAATCGCATGGCGGCAGAAATTACCCTCCATGGTGTGAAAGAATATCTAGCTCAGCAGCAGAACAAAGGCTTACTGCGCTTTTTAACCTGTGGCAGTGTGGATGACGGCAAGAGTACCTTAATCGGCCGTCTGTTACACGACAGCGCCCAAATCTATGAAGATCAATTGGCGAGCCTAAAGAGCGACAGCGCTAAGATGGGCACCACAGGTGAAGCTATCGACTTAGCCTTGCTTGTGGATGGTCTGCAAGCCGAGCGCGAGCAGGGCATCACTATCGATGTGGCTTACCGTTACTTTTCAAGTGATAAGCGTAAGTTCATCATCGCCGATACCCCAGGGCATGAGCAGTACACGCGCAACATGGCAACGGGGGCATCGACCTGTGATTTGGCGGTGATCTTAGTCGATGCCCGCTACGGCGTGCAGACTCAGACTAAGCGCCATGCGTTTATCGCGTCATTACTGGGGATCCGTCACTTCGTTGTTGCCGTGAATAAGATGGATTTACTTGGGTTTGACGAGCAAGTATTCAATCGCATTCGTGCTGACTTTACGGATTTCGTGAAAGATTTCGGTAACCTCGATATCCACTTTGTGCCCTTATCGGCGCTTAATGGTGACAACGTGGTTGAGCGCAGTACGCAAAGCGACTGGTATCAAGGTGGTACTCTGCTTGAACTGCTAGAAACCATTGATACGCAACGTGAACTCAGCGCATTGCCAGTACGTTTTCCTGTGCAATATGTGTCGCGTCCTAACTTAGATTTTCGCGGTTTTGCAGGCACTTTAGCCTCTGGCATTATCAATGTCGGCGACGAGTTAGTCGCTTTGCCATCGGGCAAACGCAGCAAGGTTGAACGCATTGTTACCTTCGATGGTGACATACAAGAAGCGGTTGCTGGCCAAGCTGTGACTATCACGCTGGAAGATGAAATTGATATTTCCCGTGGCGATTTACTGGCAAGACAGGATTCTGCACCTGCCGTCGCTAACGTGATCAGCGCTGACATAGTGTGGATGGATGAAAAGCCATTGCAACTCGGCCAGTTATACGACATCAAAGTGGCGGGTAAGAAGACGCAAGCCTCTGTGACTGGCATCGATTATGTGGTTGATGTTAATACCTTAGCGCGCAGCGCGACGGATACGCTTGGGTTAAACGCGATTGCTCGCGTGACCTTAGAGCTGACCGAAGACATAGTGTTCGATGCGTATTCGTTAGTGCGTGATACGGGCGGAATGATCCTAATCGACCGCCTGAGCAATGCGACGGTTGCCGCAGTGATGGTGGTGTCGGGTCAGTATGTTAACAAACAAACAGCATCACAATTTAGTGCCTTTGAAGTTGAGTTTAATGCCTTAGTGCGTAAACACTACCCACATTGGCAAGCGATAGATATCTCTAAGCTTGGAGCTTAATTTGTGAGTGACTTGTGGCTGTTAGCGATTATTTTGTTAGGTCTTGTGGCTGGCTTAATTAGCGGCCGTATCAATCCAGCGGTATTGTTTTTATTTGCATTTTTGCTCTGTTATTTGCTTGGCATGGTTGCGCTCGATACCGCATTAACAAGCTTTACAAATATTGGCTTAGTCACACTCGTCCTCTTGGTATTGGCCGCGACGGCGTTAGAAAAAACATCCCTGCTGGGAAAGTTGAGTCAAGTCATAGGCAATAGTTCTTTGCCTATGACAATGGCAAAGCTTGGGCTATCGACCGCCTTGCTGTCGTCCTTTACCAATAACACGGCTGTGGTGGCGTCGCTTATCGGGGTTGTGCGTCGCAATCAAGCACACGCACCCGCTAAGTTATTATTGCCGTTAAATTATGCGGCAATTTTAGGTGGCACACTGACCCTGATTGGTACCTCGACCAACTTGATTGTGAACTCCTTTGTGGAAAACGCCGGCTTACCCGCCTTAGGTTTCTTCGAGTTCACGCCGGTCGCGGTTGTGATCGTCGTCGCTGGTATGTTGTTATTGATCTTACTAGCGAACATTTTACCAGATAGACGGGAAGAGTCGGGTGAAGAGGCGCTGCCTTATTTGCTTGAAGCCCATGTGGCAAAAGGCTCGTCCTTAGTGGGTCGCAGTGTGGTCGATAACAAACTCAGGGCGCTGAAGAAGTTATATCTGGTTGAACTAGAACGCAGCGGCATTTGTATTTGCCCTGTGCCGCCCCAGTTAGTGCTGCAAGCGGACGACGTGCTGCGCTTCAGTGGCGCGGTGGAATCGGTTGAGTTATTGCATCAATTCGATGGTTTAGATTGGTTTGGTAAGCATCAAGCCAAGGGACAAAATTTAGTTGAAGCAGTGCTCGCGCCATCATCCAGTTTAGTCGGCAGTTCGTTGAAAGAATCGCTTTTTCGTGAGCAATTCGATGCGGCCGTGATGGCCATTCGCCGCGGCAATCATCCGCTGAAGGGCGGGCTTGGTGACATTATTCTTCAACCCGGCGATGTGTTGTTATTGACGCCTGGCGATGGTTTCAGCAATAGCTCAAAATTGAGTTCAGAGTTTGCGGCGATCAGCGGCTTAGATTTGAATGTGCGCTTAGACAGTCGCCGTGGTCGTTGGGTATTGTTCGGCTTTGCGGTCACGATCGTTTTGAGTGTCACCGGTGTATTGCCATTGGCTAAAGGTTTAGTGCTCCTGCTGCTGAGTTATTTTGTTATTGGCGCTGTTACTTTGGCAGAGCTTAAACGCCGTTTTCCATTGGAACTAGTGGTGATAGTGGGGAGTGCGTTAGGGCTCGCTAACTTGATGATGAGCACCGGCCTTGCGGACAGTTTAGCCCAAGGATTACTCTCGGTTATCAATGGTTATGGGGTGTTTGGCGCTTTTGTCGGTGTGTATTTTATGACCTTGTTGTTGACTGAATTAGTTACCAATAATGCTGCCGCAGCGCTGGCTTTCCCTATCGCTTACGCGATTGCGCTTAATTACGGTGTCGATGCAAGACCCTTTATTATGGCCGTGGTCTTTGGTGCCAGCGCGAGCTTTATTTCACCCTACGGCTATCAAACCAATTTGATGGTGTTTAATGCGGGTAATTATCGCTTCAGTGACTTCGTCCGCCTAGGATTGCCGTTATCTGTGCTGTATTCCCTGATAGTGATATTTATGGTGCCGATCATCTTTCCATTTTAGTGATTAGCTTGAGTTTATTGCCCTTTTGTTAGCCGTTTAACAACATGGGGATTGAGGAGTTTTTATGACAAATATCGTGTGGCATCAACATCCTGTAGATCAAGCTGCCAGAGCCGAACAGAAAGGCCAAAATCCAGTATTACTCTGGTTTACCGGACTGTCTGGCGCGGGCAAGTCGACATTGGCGGGTGCATTAGAGCGGGCGTTATTTGAGGCGGGATTCCACACTTATTTGCTTGATGGCGATAATGTGCGCCATGGCCTGTGTAAAGACTTAGGGTTTACGGTTGAAGACCGTGACGAGAACCTGCGCCGTGTCGGCGAAGTGGCCAAATTAATGGTGGATGCTGGGCTTGTGGTGTTATCGGCCTTTATTTCCCCGACTCGTGAGGAGCGCGATAGCATTCGTGCCCGTTTCCCTGCCAGTCAGTTCATTGAAGTGCATGTGTCGACGCCATTAAGTGTGTGCGAGCAGCGTGATCCTAAGGGGTTATATGTGAAAGCACGCAGTGGTGAAATCAGTAATTTCACGGGGATTTCATCACCTTATGAAGCGCCATTAGCGGCAGAATTGACCATAGATACCAGCAAAGGCGATTTAGCGACTCAAGTCCGCGCTTTAATTGATTATCTGACGGCAATCAATGTTATCAATGCCGATAAGGCTAAAGCGCTAGCTTAACATTTAGCCCTTATCTTACTTAAAAGGAGCCTTTAGGCTCCTTTATTATTTCTGGGTTTGGCTGTTTATGTTGTTGATTTATATTTTATTTTTATGGGGGTGTTATTCTATTTTAAAATCCTTAGCGAACAAGAGTTGCAGGGCCTTGAGGTATTCTTGATCCGGCTTAGGTTGTACGAGTTGGGCCAGTTCATCACCAATCGGCGTGAAGCGGTAATAGCTAAAAAGTAGATTGCCGCTCTTAGGCGTGAGCTTCATTTGTATGCCTTGCAGGGCAAATTGAATGGGCGTTTTATTGTTGAGTAAGCCGGTTTCGAACTCGCTGCTGTGCAGTATTCCCGCATCGACTAAGGTCAGAATGCTGGAGTAGGGTAGGCCAAACTGGGATAAGCCTAAATTGACTGAGGTCGTTTTACGAAAATACTGGCCAATACCTCCGGATAAGCGATAGCCGCTGATGAGTTTTAGGCGCTGTTCGTTATTTACTTTCGCCGCCATGCCAAGGGCTTTTTCAAGAATTTGTGCTTCCCTGTGAGTCAGTTGCTTGAGCAGCGCTAGGGTACGTAGACTGAAGTTTCCCGGATTGACTATCTCGCTCGACAATATCCGAGCCCACAAATCTTGCATCTTACGGTTATGGATTTGTTCCGCCATCAAGAAAAATTGATGGCTCCAATCGGGATCAAGATCGACCCCAGTGACATCTGAGTGGGTATAACTGAGGGCTAAGGCAAAAATGGTTTCCACATTGGCCTGATATTCGCTCGATAACTTGCGTGCTCTATGTTGAGCTCGCTCGGCTATTGAGGCGTTCGCAGGGCGATATTCTTGCTCACTGGCGAGCCCTAATTGGCGACCGAGTAGCAGGGCTTTTTTGCGAGCGGATACCTCGGATGTTGACTCGCCATCTTCTGCCAACAGTAAAATATCTGAATCCTTCATCGCGTTAATCCTTGAGCCTACATTGGGGTTAGGTGAGGGCATAGCGCCCACCCTTATCTGTCTAACTTGTTTGCCTAGCTTGAGCATTTAACTTGAACATCTTGTTTGAATAGCTCGCTTGTGTGCCTAGCTTAGATGGCGATCACTTAAGCGTTCAGTTCTAGACTCAACATTGAGCTAAGCTGATTCCTTGGCTCGTTATTATGCCGCTTTATTCGATCGCTTTAGCGATGGATTTCGCTTTTTTGCTTGTCCAAGACCATAAGGTTTCATTACCCGGTTCAGGATGGCGCGGTACATTGAGCGCCAGAATTAACGAACATACGGCAAAGCCTGCGCCTATGTAAAATACCAAGGCGGGATCGGTTAACCATAATAAGCCCAAAAGCACAGGAATAATCACAGCGGCAATGTGATTAATGGTGAAACTGACCGACATAGTGGCGGCAATATCTTTGCTGTCGGCGATTTTTTGAAAATAGGTTTTCATCGCGATAGCCATAGCAAACAGTAAATGGTCGATCACATACAGCGCTGCCGCCATGTGTGCTTGCTCGACTAAGGCGTAACTGATGAAGACTATGATGAGTCCGACGTATTCCACTGTCAGCGCATTACGCTCACCAATTCGGCCAATAAACCGCCCAATCGCAGGCGCAAACAGCAGATTGACGACATAGTTTATTAAGAACAGCGCGGTAATTTCACTCACGCTATAACCAAACTTTTCGACCATCATAAAGCCCGCAAACACCATAAAAATTTGCCGTCTCGCACCCGAGAAAAAGGTCAGCAGGTAATAGAGGCAATAGCGCTTACGCAGAATGATTTTCTTATGTTGTACTTCCGTGGTCTCAAACTTTGGGTAATACCAAGCCATAGTTAGCACCATGACCAGACCTAACGCACCAATAATTAAATACATGTGTTGATAGTCTAACTTCAACCAGGTCATTACCAGCCAAATACTGGCGTAGCCCACTAAGGCCGCGGCCGAGCGCCACGCCAGCGCTTTACCCATAAAACCCGCAGTATCTTTTTTATCGACCCACTGCAGCGTCAGTGATTGGTTAATGGTTTCAAAATAGTGAAATCCAACAGACATCAATACCGTCGTCAGATACAGGCCTATGACTTGAGGAAAGAAACCTGTCACAGCAACGCCAATGCATAACAAGGCCAGCGAGAGTAGGGCGAAGGCTTGTTCTCGAATGAGTAAAAGCACAAAAATGGCGGTGAAAGCCAAGAAACCTGGGATCTCGCGCAGGCTTTGTAACATGCCGATTTCAGCACCGGTGAACTGGGCTTTTTCAATCACGAAGTTATTGAGCAGTGCCTGCCAAACGGCAAACACGAGCGACATTACAAAGGTCATCCATAGCAAGAGTGCTTTAGGATCTTTGGTTTGAATGGATTTCATGGATATGTACTCAGGCGATAAGTGTGCAAATGCTAATGCTTTTTTGGCTAATAGGCTAGATCACTTAACGCTTAACGAGTGTGTGGTTTATGAATCAATATAGCGATTTCTTTGAATAAAAATACGGCCGTCAGATCCGGTATACAATCAGATACTAATGTAATTTGTTTGTAAATTTAATTGTAAATTCTAATGCAAATCATTCTCAATTGATCTATTTTGTTCGCGCATTTACGGGGAAGCTGTTACACAGCGCGGAGAAAGAAATGAGAGCAGAGTTAAAGTTGAGTTCACTGGCCATCTTGGTCACTGCGTTCATAGGTGGGGTTAATTGCACTGCACAGGCAGCGACGGACCCTGCGATTTTAGAGCAGGCTATCGCAAGGCAAGAGGCTCAATTACAAGAATTAAAGCAGCAGTTATCAGAATTAGCTGCGCAACAGAAACAGCAGCAAGTTCAGCAGGCAGACTATCAAACTAAGACCAGTGTCGCGGTAGATAGTGTTGAAACCGCCGCCGATAAACTTAGCAAGTTTTCATTTCAATCCTACGGTACCGCCGTTTATACCAGTGATGAGTACTTTGATAACGTCCAAGACACCACACCAGAGCGCCGTAATCGTTTCGATTTAGAGCGCGTTGTCACTGAGTTCGGCTATCAATTTACCGATGCTTGGAGCATGGAAGTCGAAATAGAGTATGAACATGGCGGCACAGGCGTCGCCTTAGAATACGATGGTTTTGATGAGTTCGGTGAATTTGAAACTGAAGTCGAAGCTGGCGGTGAGGTGATGATTGAAAAGGCCGAGCTGCGTTATCGTCCGTCTAAAGCCTTTGGGATTAAATTTGGTAATATCCATGTTCCTATTGGCTTGACCAGTATGCTGCACAAACCAAATCAATATCTTACCGTGATGCGTCATCGAAGCGAAGCCGCCATGATCCCCGCCGTTTGGAATGAAAACGGTATCGGAATATATGGTGAAATGGCCGATTTCCACTATCAGGCCCAAATTATCAGTGGTCTCAATTCAGAATATTTTAGAACCTATGATTGGGCTGCATCGGGTCATCAAAAACGATTCGAGCATGTTAATGGCGACGATTTAGCATTTGCAGGACGTCTAGATTACGGCAACTTTAAAAAAGGTTCCGCCGTTGGTGTCGCTTACTACTATGGCAATACCAGTGGTAATCGTCATAAAAGTAATAAAATCAATGTGGATGGCACAGTTAGCATAGTGTCAGTCGCCGCGGCTTATGTTGAAGGTCCTTGGATCTTACGCGGTCAGTATCTCTACGGCACCTTAAGCGACAGCGATGTCATTACCCAAGCCAATAAAACAACGCCAGGCTTAAGGCCAGGTAACTTCGCACAGCTAGGATCGCAGTCACAGGCCTTCTTTGTTGAAGCGGGCATCGATTTGAATCATTTCACCTCTCTTCCGTTAACCGTTTTTGCCAACATAGATTATTCCAATCCTTTGATGGAAGTCGAAACAGGCACGGCGACTCAGCGTTTTGAAAATACTTGGACCAGTGTCGGCATTAACTATTTTCCTATCCCACAGATAGTGATTAAAGCGGAAGCAGGCTTACAACAAGTAGCCGTCGCGAGCATTCCGGATACTAATTTCTTCGCCCTTGGCGTGGGTTATCAATTTTCGCTCTAGTCACATTCACTTTTGATGGAACAAATAGGACATTAAGCACTATGACATTACGTAAAACGGCAATAGCCATCGCCCTTATGAGTACCTTAGCTGCCTGTGGTGGTTCTGGATCGGATGATTCAACGCCCACAACACCAACTACACCGGATAATCGCTTTAGTTACGCCGCCACTGAGATGATCATTAACTTGACCGATGACGTTATCGTGGCTGGTTATGCGGACTTAGCCGCGAAAGCGGAAGCACTTTTACTGGCGACTCAGAAGCTCACTAACTCAACAGCCCAAGCGGATTTAGACGCAGCTCAAGCTGCGTGGAAAGCGGCACGTTTACCATGGGAGCAAGGTGAATCACATATTTTTGGCCCAGTAGACTCACTCAGTATCGATCCACATCTTGATAGCTGGCCGCTTAATACGACCGATCTACAAACACAGCTAAATTCTAATTCAGGTTTTGATGCTGAGACGATTAAGGGCTGGAACGATGATGTACAAGGTTTTCATACCATTGAATTCTTATTATTCGGCGATGGTGTGAATGGTAATACTAAACCTATCAGTCAGTTGACAGCAAAAGAACGTGAGTATCTCATTGCATTGGCCGAAGTGTTCCGTGATTACACTAAGCAGCTCGACGATGCTTGGCAGATAAACCACAATCCGCAAGATGCTGCCGCTAAACCTTACGCTGAGTTGCTGAAGAATCCCGGTGTAGCAGGCAATACTATTTACTCATCGCAATTGGCTGTAGTTGAAGAGTTGATCAATGGCATGATCGCGATTGTCGATGAGGTCGGTAACGGTAAGATTGCTGATCCCTTTGGTGATTCCCTTGCCACCGCTGATACTTCAAAGGTGGAGTCGCAATATTCTTGGAACTCATTAGATGACTTTGCCAATAACATCATTGGTGTACGAAATGTATATCAAGGAGAGTTTACTGGTAACAGTGATCGTCAGGGCATCATTAACTTCGTGGCCGCTGCCGATGCGAACTTAGCGACACGTGTTAGCAGTGAAATCGATGATGCCATTATCAAGATCCGCGCTATTGCTGGCAGCAATCAACAGCCTTTCCGCCAAGCGATTAAAGATGATGCGGGAAGGGCGCGAATTCAAGTGGCTGTGGATGCCTTGACCAAGCTGAAAACCACACTTGAGTCTGATGTCATACCATTACTTTCTCGTTGGAAATCTTAATTTCATATTCAGAGCAATGCTAAGGCGATAGAGGTTCTTGGCATTGTCATGAAATGACGCTAAACGACGGAACCCGTTTGGTGAGTTATGTCTTAAGCAGCAAGGATGCAATTGCATAGTTGCTGCTTTGTCATTTTATTTGTGTGAGATTTTTGATGAATAACAGACACGTTTTAGTACCTGCATTTTTCATTGGCTGTTTACAGCTGAGCGCCTGTGGTGGCAGTGGCGATGCACAAGATGCTGATACACCCATACCTGAACCCATTGTTTATCCTGAATATACGGATATCACTGCCAGCGGCGGCGCAACGACAACCTTTGATGCAGGTAATTCAGGACATGGTTTCTCTACACCATCGGTAAATCTAACAGCGACTGAACTTGCGCTGCACATGGCGGGCGATAAGTTTTTTGAGACTTCTTTTACCACGGCGCCAAACGCTGAACACCCTGAGTTAGATGGTTTAGGCCCTGTATTTAATAATGCTAACTGCAATGCATGCCATCAACGCGATGGACGTAACTCGACTCCGCAAGTCAGCACGGGCCAGACACGAGTTAAATTAGGATCGGATGCGGGCATCTTTTTGCGGATAAGTAAGGCTGCCAACGATACCTGTATTAAAGGCGACGTGAGTAATGATTATTGTGCACCCATTCCAGTACCTGATTTCGGTGGACAACTGTTTCATCGAGGCGTACTGCAAGCACGTAGTGATTGGCAACAGAATCAGTTTATTGGGCAAGCGGATGTTTACTTATCCTATGATACAAAATCAGTGACTTACCCAGACGGTACTGAAGTCTTATTGAAGAAGCCGCTATTTGAAGTGGAAAACCCCTATGATGCGCCCGGCGAAACTAAGCAAAGCCCCAATTTGACCTCAAATCTTTTGCAAGACGATGTGTTAATGGGATGGCGTAATGGCATGCCAGTCTTTGGCTTAGGTTTACTCGAAGCAATTGCGGCAGCGGATATTTTGCAACATGTTGATGAAAATGATGCCAATCATGACGGTATTTCTGGCCGCGCGAACTATGTGTTTGATGCTGTGAAGGCACAAACGGGCGATCCAGAACCTGTGTCTTTAGGCCGTTTTGGTTGGAAGGCGAATACCCCAAGTGTGCGTGTACAATCCCTAGGTGCACTGCGTGGCGATATTGGCATAACTAATCCTCTATTCCCCGATGAAAGTATCAAAGGTACGTCGCTACACGATGCTTATCTCACTCGAACTGGTTTTATTGATACAGGGGCAGATGAAAATGGTGCGCCTGAAGTCGGAGCTGAGTTCAGTGATGCTGTTGTTTTTTATGCTGAAACCTTGGCCGTTCCTGCAAGGCGGAATGTTGCTCAACCGAATGTAAGAGAGGGGGCGAGATTATTCACTCAACTTAATTGTACCGCTTGTCATGTGCCCTCTTATACCACTAAAACGAGTGGCGACATTGGTGGACGAGCCATGAGTGATAGCTTAAAAGGACAGAAGATATATCCCTTCACTGATTTATTATTACACGATATGGGCGAAGGGCTCGCCGATGGCCGACCAGACTTTTTAGCCTCGGGAAGCGAATGGCGTACAAGGCCACTATGGGGTATAGGTTTAACTCAGACGGTTAATCCTCAAGCCGGTTTCTTACATGATGGACGAGCCGCAACTCTAGAAGAAGCGATATTGTGGCATGGTGGTGAAGCTGAAAAGAGTCAAGTTGCCTTCATGAATTTATCTAAAAATGAACGTGAACAAGTCATTGCATTTCTAATGTCTTTGTAAGGCGTGACAGGATGATTTGTCGATTCATCCTGTTTAGTGTATCTCAGTATGGGCAAACCTCAGGGTTTGCCTTTTTTTGTGAGCTTGCTAAAACTACCGCATATACCTGAGTGGTTTGGGGCTAAGCCCGTGATCTATTTCATGTAAATTGCAGGGTAAATCACCTAATATGAAATATCTTAATGGTTATTTTACTTGGGATTAATCGAGGCTAAATTGAAAAGAATTCTCATCATTTATTCTAGTGTTCACGGCCAGACCCAAAAAATTGCAACTAAGCTCGCGCAGCAGTTAACGGCCTTGGACAATGAGGTGGTTACCGCCGATATCAAGGCTGTTCCTGCACTCGCTGAGTTCGATAAAATCATCATTGGCGCCAGTATTCGCCATGGTAAACATAATCCTAGCTTGTACGAATTTATTGAAAAACATCAAGCTGTGTTGACGGATAAGGTCAGCGGTTTTTTCTCCGTTAGTTTAGTCGCGCGTAAACCTGAGAAAAATACCCCAGAAACCAATCCTTATATGCAGGCATTCTTAAGTAAAACCACTTGGCGGCCACAGTTATTACGAGTTTTTGGTGGTAACTTGAACTATCAAGGCTATAACGCCTTAGATAGAAATATTATCCGTTTCATCATGTGGCTAACTAAAGGACCTACGGATCCTGTTACGAATGTGGAATACACGGATTGGCAGAAAGTGGCTGATTTTGGTGAGCAGATCCATCGCGCCTAAGTTTGGCATTAAATCGCGGCGCCGCGTTTTGCCCCTAGCCCACTTTATTCGCGCTCATTAAGCCGTCACGAATGCATTCATCGCAAAGGGCAAAGGAAGCATTAAGTAGGATGAAAAATATGATGAGTAAACTCAGCTCCTTGTTCCGAGTCATGATGGCGTATCTGCATGTGTGGATTGTGATATCGAGCAGTTTACTCGTCTGTGCCAGCCCATGGATTTTTATGGGCCGACGGATACCCGATAACGCCAGTTTTTGGGATTATTTGCATGTGTATCTAGGTTTAGCGTGCGCAGTGCTGGGGATATTGTTCTTGCTCAGCAATACCTTGCATGGCAAATGGCACCAGTACTTTGGTTGGCTAGCTGGCGATTGGGCGCAGTTAAAACAGGATATGGTTGGACTCACAAAAGGCAAATTCCCCGTCGCAGGCGGCAAAGGGTTATTTAGTGCCATCGAAGGTATAGGCATGCTGTTGCTGGTGGCGACTGGGATTACGGGTCTCGTTTGGTTTGTTGTTCAAGGGACGCCAACGGCGCTGGCGTGGCGCGGTTATCATCAAATTTTTGCGCAGGCTTTTATCGGTTTCTTGATCGTACATTTAATCTTGGCGGCGAGTCATATTCTCGATTTCATTCGCCAATAACAGATTGGAAAATAACACTAAATGACTGTGTTTATATAGGCGATTGAATTAAGTTCTTATATTGCAAGCGTGTTTCGAATGCGAATAAAAATGGCCTCCTAATTTGGAGGCCATTTTTTATGCTGACGGTTCCTTGCTTTAACGCTTGTGTCTGGATTTAGCTAAGACGCTGCTTACGTGTCACACCAATTGCGGCGGCGAAGACTAAAAATAACCAGCCTAGGCTGCCACCCGATGAGGTTTTAGCAGCTGCGGCATCTTTCTCAACAGCAAGATAGTTAATTAACCCAATCAACTCATCTAAGGTTTTGATGCTGTTTAAGTTTACTGCGTATTTATCGTTCACGATAAAGGCGGGTACGCTGTCGATTTTGAATTCATTTTGCTGAGTGCGCCACAGGGCCAGCTTTTCATCAGTGCTTTTGCTATCGGCTAACTCGTCGTATTTAGCGGCATCAACGCCAAATTGGGCGAAGACTTTTTTGATGTCATCACGGCTATTAATTTGCGGCTCGTGTTGATGGCCTGGTGCACTGTGATCGTGACCGTTTGCGCCCTCAGCACCTTGGATTGCGGTAAACATGGCATGGGTTAAGGCATCTTTGTTATCAAGGCTTTGGATCACGGACAAAGAGCGCATCACTTCGGTACCAATATCGCTATTCATAAAGTCGACATGCTTATTGTCGAAGCTTATCTGTTTGTTGAGGTTTGCCTTGATATCTGGCAAATAGTTGGTTTCCATATTGAAGCAGTTATGGCAATAAAATGAATAGAATTCAGTGAGTTTAGGTTCACTGCTAGGCGCTTTTGCCGAGATTTGAGTGTAGTGTGTGCCTTCAACAAAATTGGCGGCAAAGCTGCTCAAGGGCGCAATTGCTAAGGTTACAGCCAAGGCTAATTGTTTAATCATAGTTTCCTCAAATTCGGTGGGATTGAATTCACTGTGTCAGTTGTGGGTATCGTCGATTTAACGGCCAACAGAAGCCATAAAGTGAGCTTCAATCTAGAAGTTTAGCTAGCCAAAATGCCAGCGTAACGCATAGGTTCAGGTTAAATGGAAAGGCTTAATTATGACTGAATTGGCCCGTCGCGACTGGGCTAAATCTGTGATCCCAATGGAAGTTTTACCTAAGATTTGCTTTAGCCTTGCCTTAGCGGCACAGCAGAACGTACAGACAGGAACTGATTGCTAAAGAGAAAAATGCTTAGGCAATGTCCCTTAGTGACTGCCACGCTTCACACACTTCGCGAAAACGCGCCGCATCACCTTCGGGTCTGTCTGGGTGCCACTTGAGCGCTAAACGGCGCCATTGCTTGCGGATATCACGGGCGGTAGCACTCTCGTCTAATTCGAAAACCCGCAGTGCATTACCCTTATTCATCAGATTGATATTTAAGCCAATATAGCTCTTATAATTGCTCCAGAAGGCCTCAAGCAATTCACGCACTACGTTTTCGCTGGTATCGTAGTTATTCCAATCGAGATAATACTCACGCAGGGACGTATCTTGCATAATCAGCAGGTTAACGTTCGATGGGACTAAGCGGAAGATTTGGATTTCCATGGCTTTGACTTGCAGCCATTGCTTTGGCAGTAATATTTCTTGCAGTTCAAACAAGGCGTTCATCAGCAGGAAGTTACGTTTGAATAAATCGTTACCCGGATTTTCATCAAGCTGGTGGATCAGCCCTTGAGTTTGTAATTCTGTGGCTAAGTGATGGATTTTCCAACTTTGGTTCGAGGCTTGTAAAACCGTGAGTAACGGCCAAATCAGTGGGTTATCGCCCTTAGTGTTTGCAACTCGAATCGATTGAGGTTCTTCAGTGAGCGAGGGTTTGGCAAATAACATACTGACTGTCCCATCCTAAATTGTGAGTGTGACCAATGCGCCGATAAAACCGCTGGGCTGCAAAAAAGATGACTCGAAATGACGATAAACGATGATCCACTAAGCTATGCCGTTCTGGACTGTGCAGCAAATCATGCCATAGAGGCAAAGTGTAGGCAAAGATGAATTTTAGAGCAATACCATGGTGGTTTACTCCTACTTTAGATGGTTTCTTGTGCAAATAAGTCGTTAATAGCAGACAGGTTTTAGGATGTTGTTGCTGAAGCGGGTTACTGCGCTAAAAAATATGCCCTTGTTTATATCACATCAAATCAAGGGCATGCTGATTGCTCACTTAAGAGGTAGAACTAGATTTCGGTGAAAATCACCTCTTGTTCTAGGCGAGATTTAGGCAATTTAGCGTTGAAATCATCTTCTGCGTGATAACCCAAGGCGACAACTACGCAGGCGCATAGACCTTGTTCTCTTAAGCCTAAGACTTGATTCATTTTAGTGGCATCAAAACCTTCGATCGGACACGCATCAATATCTAATACACTTGCACCGAGCATTAAGGTGCCAAGCGCTAAATAGACCTGTTTCTCCATCCAATGCTGGGCATCTTTCATCTCAAACTTATGCATATTGGCGAAGAATGAACGGCCATTATGCTGGGCTTGTTTTGCTTCCTCATTAGCTAAGCGGCCATCCTTTTCCTCTTGTTCAAGGATTTGCAGCAAATACGCTTCATCTAATTGAGTGCGAGTGCAGAGCACCACCACATGGGAAGCATTGAGGATTTTTTGGGTATTAAACGCATAATTCTCGGTTGCTTGGGCGATTAAAGCTTTACCTTCGGCCGTGCTTGCTAATACAAAATGCCAAGGCTGTGAGTTAACTGACGAGGGGCTGAATTGCAGTAGGGTTTTGATGTCTGCAATTTTTTCCGCTGGAATCGTCTTTGTTGGATCAAAGGCTTTAGTGGTGTAACGTTTTTTGGCGAAGAAACTTAAATCACTCATGTAACAGCTCCAAATCATCAGGAATACAAATTCAATGGCAGCATTTTAAGCAGGTTCAAGTAAAAAACAATGTGATCAAGACAGGTATTAGTTTCAAAAAATTTTTGAAACTGGGTGCCGATGCAACGCTAAAAAGGAGTAAAACGCTAAGTCGTTTAATTGATATTTTGGATAGGGAATCGGTGTCTTTACCGTTGAAGCTCGATTTCAATTGTAGGGAAATTATAGATAAATATCAGGGACAGATGCTGGCAGCAAAGATTAGGGCAAAGCTTTAGCTGCCTTAGTTGAATGGCTATTAACCCTCCAAAGCCGAGGTAAAGGAACCTTTAGTAATCCTGAATTTATTGTCACTGTTTTGCCCCAAAGCAAGATAACTTTGTTGTCAGTTGTGCAGCATTCATTGTCATTGTCATTGTCATTGTTTCCCCTGTGACTCGCCATAAACTCGTCCCTGAGGGCTCGACGACGGCATCCATGCCGCCAACGGTCACAGTTGCAACAATGCCAATCTTAACTAACACTTCTGCTGTTCGTTTAGCTAAAAAGCTATTGCCCCATTTCTTGTTTCGGCATAGTTTGTTGGCAGATTCTGGGACATGATTGTTGACCAAATTTTAGTAATGCTTCAAAGTTGCTACTGTATTGGTGTCTATTCAGATAGCCTCATCTTCTTATGCTTTATTAGTACGGAGTAGGAAATAAGTGAGTACAGATAAAAAATCGCGTAAGGAAATGTGCATATTTACTACAAAAGAAAATGTATCAGAAATCAATTTTATTTATGATAAAGAACGAGATATTTTTATTTTACCTGAAGCTGATCCAAATTCGATCAGAGTTGAGCGAAGCTATGAGAGAAACTCTGGTAAACCTAAGATTTTGAGTAGTGTTCAGGCACATAGAAATTTTGCCGCTCTAGATGTCGATACGATGTTAACTAAAGAGTATAAATATTTAATTAGTATTGATACCAATTCTAGAGAATATGATGGAAAGAATCTCAGTATCTGTACTTGTTACCATGTGCCAGGAAAACTTGATAAATTTATAGATGGTGTGCCTTTTCATCATCTAATTTCATATGTAATAGTTAATCCTAGCAAAGATATAAATCCAGAAATTATCGGTTGGCACCTTGTAATAGAAAAGCAGATTAAAGTTCCATTTGATAACGGTAAAGGCGTAATGGCTATAGTAGTAGATAGCGAAAAGGATTCGCTATCTAAATTTAACTCAGGTGAGCTTCCATACTTCAAAGATCACTATTTACCATCACAGCTAAAATTTTGCTACGCATCTGATAAAGATAAAGATACTTTATCTGGACAGATGCTAAAAATGTGTCATAACGTTTCAAATCAGGTCTTTAGACATATTCAAACTGAGAGAAAAACTATTCCTTTGCTGACCAATGGTAATGGTTTTTGTGATGGTTATCTTGTGGTCAAAGGCACCAATGCATAATCAGGTAGTCGGAAATACTTAACCTTTTGCTCGAAGAAAAAACGCTATTTTTAACCAACTATTTTTTGCTCTATCTGATTGATGCGTTAACCCATAGAAATTTTAATGCTAAACACATCAATAAGAGCTAACAACCTAACAAGGTTTTGTCCAAAAGCGTGCTGCGTAAGGCTTTTAAATCTACAGATTACGATAATGCCAAAAAGGTGAGCCATGGTGATTGGCGAGACGACCGTCCGCCCCAAGGACGGGGCGGTCGAGCATCCACGGATGGACTTGCTGCGAGTCGATGAGCGAATGCCATGGCTCGCCCATCCGTAGGAGCCAGCATTTAAGTTACCAAGTAACAAGTCATTTAGTCGTACTAACCCTCTATTTTTTTACGTGCTTCTGTCTAAAAGTGGGTTACGTATCTCTTTTAAATCTACTGGTTACGCTAGTACTAAAAAGGCAAGCCAGAGAGTTATGCAAGATGGCAATCCGCCGCTGCCTCCAATGATGGATTGAACTGAATCCGCTTCAGCTAGCGCAGTACCTTGCTTAAAAACGCTTGGGTACGGGCTTCTTTCGGGTGGCTAAATAGTTCATCGGGTGGGCTAGATTCGACCACATAACCGCCGTCCATAAAGATCACGCGATCGGATACATCCCGTGCGAACCCCATTTCGTGGGTGACAATCACCATGGTCATGCCCTTGAGCGCTAAATCTTTCATCACGTCGAGCACATCGCCAACCATTTCTGGGTCGAGTGCCGATGTTGGCTCATCGAACAGCATCAAGTCTGGTTCCATCGCTAATGCGCGGGCAATGGCGACCCTTTGCTTTTGGCCGCCCGATAAACTGGCGGGGTAGGCATTGGCTTTGTCACTTAAACCAACCTGTGCCAGTAGGTCGAGGGCTTTGGTCTCGGCTTGAGCTGGCGTCATCAGTTTTAGACTAATGGGCGCTAAGGTGATGTTTTGGATGACGGTTTTATGGGGGAACAGGTTAAAGTTTTGAAACACCATGCCCACTTTTTGCCGCAGTTTATCGACGCAGGCGTTTGGCGCTGTGATCAATTGACCTTCAATCTCGATATCGCCTTGGCTTGGCTGCTCTAACAGATTGATACAGCGCAAAAAGGTACTCTTGCCACTGCCGCTTGGACCGATCACGCTCACTACTTCGCCCTGACGAATATGCTCGCTAATGCCCTTGAGCACTTGGTTATCGCCGAAGTTTTTATGCAGGTTGGTTATTTTAATCACTTTGTTTCAACCTCTTTTCAAATTTCGACAGAACAAACGTGAAGCTGTAGGTCAGGAATAGGTAAATAAGGGCGCAGGTAAATAAGGGCACACTGTCCTCGAAGGTACGGCTACGGATGATTTCACCGGCGCGCATAAGGTCAACACCACCGATAAAGCCAATGACGGCGGTTTCCTTGAGGAGCACGATAAATTCATTACCAAGTGCGGGCAGAATATTCTTAATCGCTTGGGGCAGAATAATCGACTTCATGGTCATTGCTTGGGACAAGCCAAGTGAACGGGCTGCTTCGGTTTGACCTTTATCAACGGCTTGAATCCCTGCGCGGATTATCTCAGAAATATACGCGCCGCTATTGAGACCAAAAGCGATAATGGCGGCGGTGATCTTATCGACATCTAAGGCTGAAAGCACGATGAAGTAAAGGATCACTAATTGCACAACTACTGGGGTGCCACGGATCACACCGACATAAAGATTGGCGGGAAAGCGGATATACCACTTAGACGACATCTTCATAAAGGTGGTGCCAATGCCTAACACTGCGCCTAATAACATGGCGAAGAAAGTGACGATTAATGTCACTTTCAAACCATTTAATATCAGCAGTATGCCTATCATGCCATCTTCGCCAATCGGGCTAAACAGCGAGGTATTAATTGCGTCTATCATGCTGATATCACTTTATATGGGCAGAAACGAGCGTCTGATATTGGCCGTTAGCTTTCATGTTAGCCAGTGTTTTATTGATGCTCGCCAACAGTTCAGGCTGCTCTTTTGACACGGCGAAACCATAAAACTCAGCAGGAAAATCCAGTTTGATCATCTTTAATTCAGGATTTTTAGCCAGATAGTTAGCGGCAGGTTCGCTGTCGAATAACACTAAATCTACCTTTGAATTTTTAAGCTCCATAATGGCTTCGAAACCCGTATTAAAGGCGGTGATATTTTGGGTGTATTTTTTCGACATAATGTCAGCGGTGGTGCCTAACTGCACCGCAAAGTGTTTGCCCTTAATATCTTCAAGCGTATGAATGCTATCGTTATCTTTGTTGACTAGTACCACTTGAGTCGCTTCGTAGTAAGGCTCAGAGAAATTTACGTTTGCTTGACGTTCAGCGGTTATCGTCATACCTGAGGCGATAAAATCAATCTTGCCTGAGTTGAGTGCGACGATCAGTGAATCGAATTTCATGTTTTCGACTTTCAGTGTCTTGCCCGCATCTTTAGCGATTTGCTTGGCCAGATCGATATCAAAGCCTTTGATTTCATCGCCACTTTGGCCGCCAACATATTCAAAAGGAGGGAAGGCGGCATTGGTGCCAACGACTAACACGTCATCGCTTTTTCCGCATCCAGCTAACAACAAGGTGGCAGTTAAGGTCAGGCCGCCTAATAACATGGATTTTTTCATTTAAGACTCTCTTGTTCGATTTCACTATCAGTGTGGCGACTATAGGCAGATGAGCATTAAGTGTCAATAATTATGCTGTTAATTTGATTAAAAATTCATTTCTATTTTGCGGTTTTCAGTCGCAAGATTGAGGCCCGCTGCTTTCCTGTACAAATTTGTGTGTAAGTTGTTTTTTCTGGGTTGAATTATTGTGCTTTGGTCTATAACTATTGTTACTGTTAGGTTTTTGGCTATCTATACTTCTGTGGTGTTTATTAGCGGCTTCTCAATGAGAGTGTCATAATTTGAACTATCGCCTATTATTCTTTGATTAAATTGGCTAGTTTAGCCGCTCTTTAACGGCAACCTTAGTTGGTGTTATTCCTATTTTATGCAGTTTAATCCTCTGGCTGATTTGATTATCAAGCTAGAAACGATGTTTCAGGAGTCAAAAGTGAACTATCTCAACTCAGCATTAGTGTGCTTAGCCCTGTGCTTATCGAGTGCACTGCAGGCCGAAGAGCAAACTCAGTGGCATTACAGCTTAGGCAGCCATGATTTTGTGGTCGAGGATTCTCACACCTTAGGGGTGAATGCGAGTCTATTGTTAGAACATAAAACCCAAAGCGATATTTTGCTGACGGCGGCGCTGGATGCCTATATAGACGTAGATGTCGATAAACTCGACCCTGACCACATCCCTGTGTGGTTTAAGTCTGCCTATGCCGCGAGCGGTGAACTTTATCGTGTTAATCCCGCGTTTTCATTTGGTTGGCAGTTCGATTTACAGGGAAAGCGTAATACCGTTAGCTCGGTTGAGAAACAAGCTAAGGTATTTCCTGGGCTGACAGCTAACTTTGATGGGCAAGCATTACAGGCCCAGTTCAAGGCGGGGGCGGGTTATTATTATCTCGAAATCGATGATGATGTGCCTAGAACTCGAGGTTACGATCGTGGCGATTTTGGCCATGGTACGTTTGCTTATACTTTTATGGGAAGTGTAGGGGCTAATGTGACGCCTAAGCTACATATACAGGTTGCCGCACAAACCTGGCAAGACGAAGACCAATGGTTAGAGAATCAATATCGCTTTGAACTGAGTTACCAAACCGATTTTTGGCGGCCTAATAGCGTGTTAATGCTGAGTGCTGAGCACACGCAATACAATTTAGACCACTATGCCAAAGTCGATGTTAACTCGGCTGAGTATTTGCCTATTCTGCCATGGGATAGCGATACGCTAGTGCGTTTGAGCTTAGTGGTTCCTTGGTAAGAATAGGGTTATTTATGGGTTAAGTGCTTCTCGACTAAGGCGATCATGGCTTGAGCTGCGAAGGACAATACTTGGTCTTTGCGCCAAAAGAGCGATAACTCCCAGCGCAGCTCGTCACTCGCCAACGGGATATTCACGACGCCGGGTACACTGTAGCGCCGCGCGATAGAGCGCGGTAATACCATCACCCCAGTGCCCGCCGCGACTAAGGCAATCCCGAAATCGGCTTGGCTAACGCGGGTGATGTTTTTAGGGACAAATCCGGCGTGTCGGCAGGCATTGAGCACTAATTGATAGAGGGTGTATTCGGTTTCGAACATCACCTGAGGGTCGGCACTGAGATCGCTAAACGACAGTATCTGTCGGGTGGATAACGGATTTTCCTTAGGCAGCACTACTACCATAGGATCGTTAAACACACGTATGCCGTCATAACCCTCATCAAAATCAATAATCCCAGTGGCCAGTTCAATTTCGCCCTTTTGGATTGCCGCGGTTTGCTCTACACCGCCACGGACGAGTAAGTGCATATCAATTTGCGGATATTGCTGGCGATACTTGGCAATAATGGGGGCAAAAATCTCGGCGCTGCCCAGCGGCGCTAATCCCAGATTGAGTTCGCCCGCAGTTAAGCTGCGCTGCGCCGTGAGTTCGGCGAGCATGCGTTGTCGCCCTGCGAGCAGGTCTTTACCGTGTCGATAAACGACTTCGCCTGCGGGAGTGAGTTTGACTTGGGTGCCGCGTTTACCGCGCTCAAGCAGGGTGAGATCGAGTTCTTGTTCTAACTGGCGCACGGCTTTTGATAACGCAGGTTGGGTGAGATGGACTTTTTCGCTGGCTTTACCAAAGCCTCCGGCATCGACGATTTCGATAAAATAGCGAATAACTTTGAGGTCCATTGGGCTTCACCTTTAAATGCATTCTTAAAATTCATGTATTACATTCTTAATATTCATTTTTTTTATCAAATAAGCAAGCCTAGAATAGCCCCATAGAAAACTTTGTTCTAACCGAGAAAATCATGTCATTCCCACAAGCCGCAATACGTCAGTGTCGACATTGGGCTTTGTTATTAACCCAAATCGGCCTCTTCTGTTTACTGTCCTTCGCTTGTCACTGGTTCGCCACTTGGGCACATTCTCCTATTCCTGGGAGTGTGATTGGCTTAGGCATACTCTTATTTTTATTAGGTTTTAAACTCATTCCCGAAAATGCCGTGCAACTGGGTGCCGCTTGGTTGATTGGTGAATTATTGCTGTTTTTTATCCCGCCTGTGATTTCGGTCATTAAGTACGAAGGTTTATTTGAGCAATACGGTACCAATATATTGTTCACTTTAGTGATGGGCAGTGTGTGTGTGATGTTTGGTACTGGCTTTGTAGTCGACAGAGTGTTTCGTTTTGAGCGCCAACTGAACATCAAAAAGCAGGCCCGTCGCCACGCTAAGGCAGCTTAGTTATGACTGACTCAAGAGTGGTGGATTTTGTGTTGTCGCAGACCGGATTAGCCCTATTTAGTTTATTGCTGACGGTATTTTGTTACTTCGGCGCTAAGCGTCTCTATAAGTACCACAGAGTCTGGTGGTTAGCGCCCATAGTGTTAGCGCCGATAGTGATTACCTTATTGGTGTTTAACCTTAAGATCCCATTGCCAACCTATTTTGAATACACCCATTGGTTAATGGCTATGTTAGCGCCCGCGACTATCACCTTCGCTTTACCGATTTATCGTGAGCGTAACTTGATCCGCCAATATCCGCTGACGATAGGGTTAGGTGTAACGGCGGGATTATTTCTGGGGATGCTGTCTTCTTGGCTGCTGGTGAAATTTGTGCCTCTGCCGGTGGAATTGTCTAAGAGTTTGCTAGTGCGTTCGGTGTCGACGCCCTTCGCGATGGAGGCCACTAGTGCCTTTGGCGGCGTGCCTGAGTTGACGGCCATGATGGTGTTAATCACAGGCGTGATTGGCATGCTGGTGTGTGAGCCGTTATTCAAATTTATGCGGATTCGTACTTCGTTAGGTAAAGGTGTGGCACTGGGCGCCTCGGCCCACGGTGCTGGCGCGGCAAAAGCCACTGAAATCGGCCAGCAAGAAGGCGTTATCGCCAGTTTGACTATGATTTTTATTGGTATCGCTATGGTGTTAGGCGCACCTGTGTTTGCCTTGATCTTTATCTAGGCTTTGAATGCTATTGTGTGAGTTTTATGGCTTGAATTGACACACCTCAGTTTTGGCAAGTTTGCCTCTTCGGGCGCTAACACCTTCTCAGTTATGCGCCCTTTTTTTTGCTTGTGACCCGTCCTAAATATGGCATGCTGTACCAGTTGAAATACAAAGTATTCAGGATGATTACAGATGTCTAATGAGCGAGATAAACCGTTAAAAACACAACGAAGCGTGAGTCTACGTCCGGTTGAAGAAACTGATCTTGAGGCGATTTTTGCCCATCAAAGCGATCCCATTGCTAACCAGCTTGCACAGTTTCCGCCAAGGGATCGGGAAGCGTTTTTTAAGCATTGGCATGGGAATATTCTTGGACAAGTCAATGTGCTAGCGAGGGCTATCGATTTCGATGGCAAGTTTGTGGGCAACATAGGTCATTGGCACAGTGACGGGCAAGCGCTGATAGGATATTGGATTGACCGTGATTACTGGGGCAAAGGCATCGCGACCCAAACCTTAGCGCAATTTTTGCCTTTAGTGAGTGCGAGGCCACTCTTTGCCGAAGTGGCTAAGCATAATCTGGCCTCCCAGCGAGTCCTCTTAAAACACGGGTTTGTGCTGACGGGTCAATTAATTCAAGAGAGCCAAGATACTGAAGCATTGCTCGAATTTGTTTTACGTTAGCTTATAACGGCTCAATCTCGGTATTTATGGCGTATGTTAATGTGTTTATACGCCATAAATCACATCTTCCAATCCTTAAAATCCCTGAACTGCAGCCGCTTTTGTTAAAAGTGTAAAAAGTCGTTCATTATTTTTATTGCCAATGATTCTACTGCCAAAACTCTCTTTTAAAGACGTAGTTGCTGTAGTAAGTCAAAAGACTGGATCTAGCCGCTTGATTATTCAAGATTAGTGACAGGTTAAGCTGGTTTTACATAAGAAAAATCGAGGAGAAACTGCTGATCTTGCAGATAAAAGTCTAATTGCATTCTATTTCTTTCACGGTAGAACTCCTATACTTAGCCAAACCTTGTGCCATAGCACAATCGATCCCTTATCTATTCAGTGAAATCTAAATGAAGATCCGTTTTCTGCTCAGTAGTTTTATCCTTGTATGCAGCAGTCTCACTGTTGCCGCGACAGCGCATTCAGCCGATTCGGCCTCTGTCACTACTAAACATGCCAACAAAAATGCACCCGCTAAAAAAGCACCTGCAAAACAGCAAGAAGTGGCATCGAGTAGCGCTATGGTGGTCGACCTTAAAACCAATGAAGTTTTATATTCGAGTAACCCTAATGCCGTGGTGCCCATCGCCTCAGTGACTAAGCTGATGACGGCCATGGTGACCTTAGATGCAAAGCTGGCGATGGACGAAAAGTTAGCGGTTAATATTAACGACACCAAAGAAATGCGCGGCGTATATTCTAGAGTGCGTATCGGCAGTGAAATTAGCCGTAAAGACATGTTATTACTGACTTTAATGTCATCAGAAAACCGCGCGGCAGCGAGCCTTGCTCACCATTATCCCGGTGGTCATAAAGCCTTTATTAAGGCGATGAATGCCAAAGCGAAAGCACTGGGTATGAAGAATACCCGTTATGTTGAGCCGACGGGTTTGTCGTACAAAAACGTCTCTAGTGCTAGCGACCTGATTGTGCTGCTTAAGGCCAGTGAAGGTTATCCTATGCTAGGCCAATTGAGTTCGACCGAGAAAAAGACGGTCACCTTTGCTAAACCTAAATACAGCTTAGATTTTCGTAACACTAACCGTTTGGTTTATAAAGATAACTGGAATATCCATCTCACCAAAACTGGTTTTACTAACGAAGCGGGGCATTGCTTAGTGATGCGCACCGAAATGGCAAAACGCCAAGTGGCCTTTGTGGTGCTCGATGCTTACGGTAAATATACCCATATTGCCGATGCAAACCGTTTACGTAACTGGTTAGAGACAGGCAAAGTCACCCCGATCCCTGCCGAAGCTAAGCAATATAAGAAACAGCGTAGCCAGCAACAATTAGCTAAGTTGAGTGAGACCTAGGCTTTGACCTAGAAGTAGAGCAGGAGCATATCTCTTGCCTTAACGGCTTTATAAAGACTAAAAAGCCAAAGGCCAGATGAGCAATCCATCTGGCCTTTGGCTTTTTTAATACTGTAAGTCCTTGATGATTTTTGGTAAATTCCCCGTGGTATTATTACCATAGTGATTGATGTACTCAAGGAAGAAATACGCGTGGCTGTTCTGCTAAAAAAACTTCAACTGATCTATTTTCCCTTCTTATTCATGAGCCTGTTATTTATCTCTGGCTACAGCTTAATCCATTGGCTGTTGTTGATTAAATTTGAGTTTTTTAACTTAGATGAAGATCTGGTCAATTTGGGATTACCGCTGATACTGTCATGGCTCTTGTTGGTTATTTTTCTGAGGCCAAGGCTAAAACTGCTGAAGTTTGTTAAGGATAATTCACGCTTTTACTATCTACTTTTCGCCGTGCAGCTCGTGGCTGTGCCTTGCATTATTGCGCAGGAATATCTTAAAACAGCAACGGGTCAGTTAACCCAATTAGCATCGATCCAAGAATTGTATCTGCATAAAAAGACACAGTATTACCAGTTACAGCAAGCTTATATTGATAAGACGCAAATTAGTGTGCAGCGAAATATTGAGGTGACAGGAAAAAGTAACAGTCACTTGAATATGACGCTCTATATTGCGATGCCGATTTTTGCGAGTGGCGCCGATCGTCGCCGAACTTCTGTCTTAGCTTGGTATGGCAAAACTTATCAGCAGGAGATCAGTAATAGACTCGAACCCGATGAAAAAGAACAAGCATACAAGGCGTTTTTGACTCAATCCCAACGTGAGTTTGATAAGTTTGACCCGCAAACGTTTGTTTACCTTGAACGGTTAGCCCCTTCGTCGCTGCAGAGATACTTACTTAGCGCAGCGGAAAAAAGTCCGCTTTATCAAGCTGAATACCCAACGATTTTTATGCCGAAGTTTGAGCCATTTGAAGCCCGTAATGGCAATAAACTCGCTTGGATGCTGATTTGGTTTGTTGCAGGTGCTTTAGTCTGGTTTGTGCTCTTGCTACGGGTGAAACTGGATGAAGAAGCGCTTAAAGCTGAAACAGTTACAAAGCGTTTGAACCATGCGGGCACAATCGCCGAGCTTAACGATTTTTTTGAAATGATACGGCCCAAGCCGGGTTTTATTGCAACTCCTATTCTGATGTATCTCAATGTTTTAGTGTTTATCCTTATGGCATGGTCAAGCCAACATTTTATTAATTTACAGGGTAGTTTCATGCTCGAATGGGGGGCTAACTTTCGACCTAAAGTGCTTGCTGGTGAGTGGTGGCGCTTAATCACGAGTACCTTTATCCATGGCGGTTTAGCCCACTTAGCGCTGAATCTTTACGGCTTGTTTTTTGTCGGCAGCTTTCTTGAACCTGTACTCGGTAAGTGGCGACTATTTTTGGCGTATTTGATCACTGGGGTATTGGCGAGTATCGCCAGTATCTGTTGGTATGATGCCACTGTGAGTGTCGGTGCATCGGGCGCCATTATGGGGCTATTAGGAATACTCGTGATTTGGGCTTGGAAAAAGATTTTCCCTCAGGATATCAACTGGATACTGAGTATTAACTTGGCATTTTTTGTGACCATAAGTCTTGTCGCAGGATTATTGGGTGGAGTGGACAATGCTGCCCATATTGGCGGATTGTTGAGTGGGTTAGTGTTGGGTTACCTTTCGCTGCGCTATGCTCAGCGGGCTCAGGGGGCTCGAGGTGCTCAGGGGGCCCGGAAAATTGAGGGCCATAGCCCAGTTAAAAAGCGTAAGCCGAGACGCAAATAAGTCGCGCTCGGCTTTGGATTTTTGAAGATTTAGGCGTGTTCAAACATTAAGAACAAGTAAACGATAAACAGCACTATATGCGTCGCGCCGTGCAGGGCATTGGTGCGACCGCTGCTGAAGCTGACCTTGCAGACCATTAAACTGGTGATTAACAGCACCATGTCGGCGGGTGACAAGCCTAAATGCACTTCTTGACCTATCACGCCGCCAATAATTAATACTGCGGGAACGGTAAGGGCAATCGTGGCGAGCACTGAGCCGAAGTACAGATTCATCGCCCGCTGTAATTGATTGTTTAACGCCGCCTTAAATCCGCCCACCGCTTCGGGTGACAAGATCAAACAGGCCACGATAAAGCCACCTAATGCCTGCGGTGCGCCTAAGGTAGCGACACTGTAATTGATTGGCATAGCTAAGGTTTTTGCTAATAAAATCACCACCAACAAGTAACCAATTAATAGCACGGTATGATAGGCATTACTGCGTAATATGCCGTGGTGTTCCTCGTGATCTTCATGGTCGGCATCGACAAAGAAATGGCTGTGGCTCTTGGTTTGCACCACTAAAAATACGCCATAGAGCAGAATCGAAATAATGATCAGCATCCAAGACATGGCTTTAGACATGCTACCGATAGTGCCGCCTTCGGTAAAATTGGGCAGCACTAAACAGAGTAAGGCGAGGGGGATAATGACGACCAAATAGGATTTTACGCCATCTAAATTAAAAAGCTGGGTATGGTAACGCCAGCCGCCAAGTAATAAGGTGAATCCCACTAAGCCATTGATAATCAACATGACCACGGCGAACATAGTGTCGCGCGCCATCACAGGGTTAGGTTCTCCTGTCAGCATCACGGAGGAGATCATCACCACTTCGAGTGATATCACCGACAGGGTTAAGATTAAGGTGCCATAGGGATCGCCAAGCTTAATTGCTAGCGCATCAGAGTGGCGCACCACTGAGAAGATAGCCCAAGTGACAACGCCTAATAGGGCGAGTGATACGGGAATATAGGTCGAGAGCGCAGTGCCATCGGCGAGTAGGCTATCGCCACCGGTTTTGAAGAATACTAAGGTCAGTATTCCCAGTAGCAGAGCGAACTCGTCTTTCATAAATGTCTTCATAGGCAGTTTGTCCAAAGCGAAAAAAAGGCCGTTAGTATAGACACTTGTTATGGCACACTTTGCATGAAACTTCTTTTAGATTTGGGGTTAAGGATAATTATTTGAGCTAGATCGCTTTTTAATCCTAAACCCCATTTCTAGGTTAGCCGTGGTGCTCGGTTTTAATCAGCTTACCGAGTTGATCATAGTGATTCCAATCACCTGACTCTCGGTCACTGATGTAACTGCCTTCGGTGCGTTTTTCGCCATTAGGCCAAAAGCTTTGCCACAGACCTTCCTTGCGATCCCTCAGATACGTGCCTTGCTCGGCTAACTTACCATTATTGTGATAATAGCTGGCATCGCCTTCTTTTTGGCCTTTAACCCAGGTTTCAACGAGTTGTGGCTTACCGTTCTGGTGATATTGTTTAACTTGACCATCGAACGAGCCTTTGGCATATGTGGCCTCTAGTTTGAGTTGGCCGTTACTGTAGTATTCCTTCGATTGACCATGGTTTTGCCCGTCTAAAAATTCAGTGCTGGCCGCTTGTATCCCATCCTCAAACCAGCTTTCCCATAGCCCAGTTTGATTGCCTTTATTCATAGTGCCGCTGAGTTTTAGCTGGCCATTATTGGGATAATATTCGGCATACGGGCCTGTTTTATCATTTTTATCATAGGTTTCGGAGCGGTAAACCACTTGCTTAAAGCTGTAAAACTCCCTAACGCCGTGACGCTTGTTTTCCTGCCAATGGCTTTTTTGTTGGATATTCCCTTCTGGAATCGTGCCATAGGTAGGGTCTTTTTCTTCGTAGCGATAATCAATCCACAGACCCGTTTTTTGATTGTCGAGATATTGCCCAGCAGCACGGCGACGTCCGTGGTAATACTCAATATAGTCACCATTTAGCTTGCCATCGTCAAAGGTTTGCTCCCGTTGTTTTAGGCCTTCGCGGTACTGGATCCATAAGCCTTGTTTGTTGCCGTTTTGATATTCGCCTTCCTCATTAGGGTCGCCATTGGCATACCAGCGGGCAAAATGGCCATCGAGCGGATAACGGCTGGCATCCTCCTTTTTCTTTGAGGCGTAATGGGCGAGTTCGCGAGGTTTGCCATTGTCATAAAAGGATTCATATTGACCAACCCATTGACCGTTAATGCGTTTTCCCCGCTCATTAACAGTGCCATCCTCAAAGTAGGACTCTGATTTACCCGTCAGTTTACCTTCGACATATTCATCTAAGCTGCGCAGTTGACCGTTGCTATGGTAACGGCGTGATTCACCGTGTCGCTGCCCCTGTTGCCATTGCTCAGAAGATTGCAGTTTGCCTGCGCTATAGCGCTCAAATAGCCCATCTCGAATGCCCATGTTGTAGTGGCTTTTTTCGAGTAAATTACCTTCGGCATCATAACGCTCCGATGGTCCATGAAGAGGATATTGGCCATTTTCAGCTAGCGTTGAGTCTTGATAACTGCGCAGTTCTTTAAGTTGGCCGTTGTCGTAGAAATACTTTTGCGTACCGGCAAGTTGGTTCTGCTTATAGTTGAGATCGCTGGTGAGGTTTCCTTCGGCATTAAAATATTGCTGTTGCCCATCTAAAGCGTCAT
Source organism: Shewanella septentrionalis (assembly GCF_025370265.1). Taxonomy (NCBI): domain Bacteria; kingdom Pseudomonadati; phylum Pseudomonadota; class Gammaproteobacteria; order Alteromonadales; family Shewanellaceae; genus Shewanella; species Shewanella septentrionalis. The sequence continues at coordinate 84,625 of NZ_JAMTCC010000007.1, forward strand.
TAACATACTGTTCTTCAACCTGTAATTTACCCGCATCGTTAAATTGCTGACACTTGCCTTGGCGTTGCCCTGCCTTATATTGGCAGAGGCTAGCGAGTTCGCCATTGGGGTAAAACGTCCGTTCTTCACCATCGAGCTGATTAAGATTGAACTGACTGGCACTCGATTTAGTCCCATCGTCGAAGAAGGTTTCCCACAATCCTTGGCGGCGGCCTTCGGCATCGAAGCGACCTGTCACAGAAACTTGCCCGTCGGGATTTTGTTCTAAATAGGGGCCGGAGAGTTGGTTGTTTGCATAGCTTTGGCTTTGGGATAAGGTGCCGTTTTCATAGAAACTTTCCCATTTACCGTGGCGCAGGTTGTCGAGGTAGCTTTCTTGGGCTTGCAGTTTGCCACTGGCATAGAAGCGTTTTACCTGCTCTTTTTTACCGTCTTTATAGTGTGTTGTTTGGGTGAGTTGGCCGCTGCTGTTGTATTCCTTCCATTCGCCCGTGGGCACGCCTTTGGTAAATTGCTGCTCCTCTGTGACTGCACCACTTAAATCGAACAGTCGCCAAGTGCCATCTTGATAACCCTGCTGATAGTTTCCTTCGATAAGCTTGCTGTTATTGGTATGAAATACTTGCCATTTACCATTAGGTATCCCCTGGGAAAATTGCCCTAAGGTATATCCTTGGTTATCGCGGACTATGGCGATATCGCCATTTAAGGGCATGCCAGTGGCGAGATTGTAATAGCTGGGAATTCCGTCTTGCTGACGAATTTCGACCATCATGGAGGAGAGATTTTGCGCTGCCTGCGCATGGAGACTCACTATGCTAGCCCCTGCAATGGCGAGGCTAATCACGCGAAATGGGGTATTGAACATGCTGATTCCTTGTTCTGGGTCTTAAGGCCAAGGTATGTGCGGCCTATGTAAGAATCCTAATTTTAATTATCTATTGCGCTGTGCACTTAATGCAGTGCACAGCGTCTAGGCTTAAGCTAAAACCGAGGGAAAACATCATCAGAAGTGACCACAGGGGGTGGCATTTCCTGATTTAAAAACTGGCCATTATGGTAGCTATTAATCACCCGTATCCAGCCATGTTCCTCAAACTCGTATTGCTTACCATCAAGCCTGCCTAGTTCGTCATAATTGGCGATTTGGAGCACATAGTCTTCAGATGAGCGCAATTCCCAATGGCCGACTCGTTTACCTTGGTCGAAGCGACCATACCAATAGCGTCTTTCAGGGTTGGGTATTGGGCGGAAACCGTACTCACCATCGGCAAATATCCAATCGCCATCCTGTTCACCATTACGGTATTCGCCTTTTTCATACACTTGGCCGTTACTGGCGTAACGTTGGACTAATCCATCGGGCTTGCCATGTTTAAAGTGAATAGATTCAAGCAACTGGCCAGAGTTGGTCTTGTTGAGGTATTCACCGTGGAGCTCACCATTATCATCGTGGCTATAGGTGAGGGTGGCGTCGTCCTGAAATTTCTTCCAAGTACCTGCTTGTTTATCCTTGGCATATTGACCTTGCTCTACTAGCTGAGTTTTCCCTGTGGCAGGCTCAATTTTCACCGTCTCATAGGCGCCTTCACGCTTACCCGCCTGATAATATTCGCGGGAGAGGGTGATGACATCGTTGTAGTCGAAAGATTTTATCTGTAAGCCATTCAATTGGTTATTGAGTCGCTCCTGGCGTTCGATTAACAAGCCTTTTTTGAAGGTTTCGGAGAGTGACCAGTTTTTGAGTTTGTCTTCTTCTTGAGTCTCAATCAATTGGCCATCGCGATAGCGCTGCTGTTTACGATAAACCCAGCTATTACCTTGGTATTTGCTGTCTGTGGTTTTTTTAATTTGCCCTTGTTCATCGTATTCAATAGCTTGGAGGACATCACCCTTATCGTTGGTGACTTCCTTTAATTTGATCTGACCATTTTCATAATAAGTCAGCTGCTCACCGACCTTATAATCAGCTTGATATTGGTAGTGGCGCTCGACCTTGCCATCCGGGAAGTATTCAAAATAATCCCCCTGTTTTTTATCTTTAACATAAGCTTGGGTCGAAAGCAGTTTACCAAAGCCCCAATTCGTTTCGTTGCCATGTTTGAGCCCATCCACCATGGGGATTTCGAGGTGTAAGTTGCCATTGTCATAGTATTGGGTGACACAGGTGCCACTTTTACAGACTTTGCCTCTAAGTTTGCCTTCGTCATCATAGAGTTCGCTTATGCCGACTTCTTTGCCATTTTGATAGCTCGCTTTGTAACGGATATTGCCGCCTTCCCAGTAACTCGTTTCTAGGCCTTGTTTCACGCCATTTTCATAGTGCGTTTCAACATACAGTTGACCGGTGGCAATGTATTTTTTAAGCAAGCCATGAAGTTGGCCTTGCTCGTTACGAAAGCCTTGCTCGTACGGTTTGCCATCCTCAAAGTAACATTGATACGCACCGCGAAATTGTTCGCTGGTGATTTTTTTACCGATCTTGTTATCGGCGAGGGCGCTGGCGCAGAAAAGCATATCTTTGTTTTTGTAATAGACCTCAGCCTTATAATTGCCATCGATCATTTCAGTCGATAGCTTTAAATAGTACAAAGCCTGTTTTTCATCTTTGACAACCTTCCAATGGGCATCGAGCAGCACGTTTTCTGCATTGGCATGGGTACTGATAAGTACGAGTGCTCCAAGGAGCCGTTTTACTGTAAATATACGCATAACTGCTCCTTTTTATGGCAAAGGTTTAAAGGTGAATTCATAGGGAATATCGACGGGGTCTTTAGAGATAGTCATATAACTCACCTTGGCGGCGGGGCCTGCGATACTTAAATAGCGACCATCGACCAGCACCTCGTTTATCCGCTGCTCAGTATTTTCGGGGAGTCGAATGGTTAACAGGTTGCCTTGGGCATCTTCGACCTTAAAGTAATTTTTAAGATCGCTACTTGGCTCATTGCCATATCCGGTTTGCGTCAGCCAAGACTCTAAATCGATTAACCAAGGGCGGTCGGTTACAGCCAGTTCTAAAGGCTGCCAGTGAATATCACCTTGGCAATGGATCTTGCCCTTGATCTGTTTATCGTAGAAAAACTGCCGCACGCGGTCTGGGGTCATCAAACTATAGGCTGCCCCGTTTGGGGCGTTGGGATCAAACTGCCAAGTGACGGGATTTTTACCCTCATTAAAACCTTGATCTATTTCAGGTTTGCAGGCGGTTGCCAAGGCAGCTGACATGGGAATATACAGATTATGACCATTGTCAGTTACAGGTTTTATCCCTTGGATCGTACTGAACTCATTTTTTGCAGCATCTAGCGCCGGATTGATAAAGCTACCTAGGCCAGCGTTACCAAACTCGGTGGGAGGATTCGCCAGATTTTTGTTGTAGTCGCTAAATTGTACAAAGCGGATCGTTTTGGTTTGAGTCAACTCCGGCTGGGGTTGTTGCTCAATTAACATCAGGGTTTTAGGAATTTCATCCAGCTTGAGTAACAGTGTGTTGCTGGTGAGGTGATGGCTCTCATCGGCTCCAATCAATTGCTCTAGCAGTTCCTTGTCTGTTGCCGTTAGCCAAGAGGGATAATTACCTTCGCGACGGGCCTCAGCCATCATGCCTTTAAATTGTTGGAAAGGCAGATTAATACTCTGATCCTCACTCTGCTTTGACACGACTTTAAAGAGTTTCGCCTCGGCATCGAGCACTTGGATTGTTAGGCTGGCATCGCCAACCCTGTAAGGTGTTGCCAGCAGTTCATCCCACGACTTTTCGACGATCTTACTCGTCTGTGGGATAAGTGTTAGCTTGGCAGTAATATGGTCTATCTGTTTGAGTTTATTCGCTGTGTTATCCCAACCCGTAGCAATAATATCGGTTGAAGACTCAATCGAGGGATGGTAATTCCTCGCCCAACCTTTACCGTGCTGCCAGAAGTGAATGTCAATCGGTTTGCCGTTTGCGTCATAGGCGGTTAAGTCTTCATAACGCACATCGGCTTCCACATATTGCGGACTCATATTGTGGACAAAGCGCAATTGCAGATCTTCAGGGGTATCAGTGCCCCAAGGGCCAAGATTATCTAAAATACCTTGTTGATCAGGTAATAAGGATTGAATAAATGCCTTATTATTGGGGCGATATTCCTGCGGTATATCGCTAATGCGGTACAGCTCCTTTTGCCTATCATCCCTATCGCGCTCAGCATCAAAGCTATCATCGGCATGCCAAAGCGTGCTCATTATGTAAGGGCGATCCTTGGGCGCCATGGCGATGCGGCGGGTGAAGGTACGCCCTTGGCGCTCTTCCCGTTGAAAAAACGCCATGCTCTCTAACCAACCGGTTTTGCGGTTAACTTCGAACTTGCCATAGGCCTTATACTTGTCTTTCTCCCCTTGTAATACGGCGATCAACTTATCTTCACTGACCTGCTCAACCGTCCAAGTTAAGCGCCCATCCATGGGCGCGTTGATGCTATAACCAACGCTAGGTTCAAGCGCTACAGGCAAGGTTGGGGCTTGTTTAAACAAGTTATTCAGATTTTGCCAGCGCTCAAATAACTCCTTGATATCTTTTTGATCCATCTTGGCAATGGGGGTTAATTGACGGACTTCACCATTGTTAAATTCCACATTAAAGCCATCTTTAACCAACTGAAAGATTTCATTGGACTTGCCTTTAGGGTCAATATTGCTCACCGGGATCGGCATGCCATAATCGCTAATTTGCAGCAGGTTAGGTTGGATAAAAAAGCGGGCGTTATGGGTTAACGGTGTGGTTAAGCTGGCCGCCTTACCCTCTGCATCTTGTAATTGGTAATCCAGCAGTAATCGTGCCTGCAACACTTTGCGAGTTTCGAAACCATCGTTGAGGCTTATGGTAGAAATAATCTGATACTCGCGATCTGCGGGTATATTCGCCGTAACCGATTCTGAGGACGTCGTTGAGTCATCGCAGGCGGTTAACAAGAGTGTGATACTTGCCACTGTCAGTGCGATTGCGGCGTGAACTGCCTTGTATTTCCCTGTGGCCATTTGTACTCCCTTGACTACGCATGTTATTGAAATGTAAATATATTAATCTTGGTTTGGCGACATTATACACAAAAACTATCTGAGGCAATAAAACGACGTCATCAAAATGTGAGCTTAAAAGGCGAGTAAGCAAGGTAAAGAGAATGTCCGTGCTTATTTGTTTGTGCTGAGATTTAGGTCAGTCTTGTGGCAGTAAAGACGAGCGTAAGCGGATAATTAAGCGGGGTATAAAACAAAACCCAAACCAAGGCGTGCTTGATTTGGGTTTACGCTGGGATCAGCTTTTTCTATTTCGATGCTCGAGATCAGTGATTGATACTCGAGGACAGAAAGCTGTTATCGAAAACAAGCTACAGCGAGAGGATCACGCTGGCGATTGCTGCACTCATGAGGTTAGCGAATACGCCGGCGGCAATGGCGCGAAAACCATTACGGGCGATAAATTCGCGGCGCTCTGGCACCATGCTACCCAGTCCACCGATTAAAATTGCCATGGTTGAAATATTCGCAAAACCACACAGGGCAAAAGTCACAACGGCCTGAGAATGGGCACTCAGTTGGTCTTCTACTTTCATTAACTGGATAAAGGCCACAAACTCATTCACCACGATTTTTTGGCCAATAAGCGAGCCCGCAGTAATGGCTTCATGCCAAGGAATACCCAGCAGCCACGCCATAGGCGCGAACAGATAACCGAGCAAGAATTCGAAGCTTAACTGGTAACCGAACCATTCACCCACAGCGCCTAACATACCATTCAGCAGGGCGATAACACTGACAAAGGCCAGCAGAGTGGCACCAATCCCGACTGAAATCCGCATGCCAGACATAGCGCCATCGGCTAAGGCTTCAACCACATTGGTGGCGCGTGGCAGTTCGACTGAGGTGATTTCATCTGAATTGTTTTTGTCATTTTCGTTGGGTGGCATGAGGATTTTTGCCATCAACAGACCCGCAGGTGCTGACATAAAGGCAGCGGCAATCAGATAGTTAAGATCGACACCTAAAGCGGCATATCCCACTAAGGTGCCGCCCGCGACTGAGGCTAAACCACAGCTCATTACCGCGAAGAATTGCGAATCGCTCATGTGCTTTAAATAAGGTTTGATCACCAGCGGCGCTTCAATCATGCCGACGAAGATATTCGCCGTGGCAGATAAAGACTCGGCGCGGCCCGTGCCCAATAAACGCTGCAGACCACCACCAATAATGTTGATCACCTTAGGCATAAGACCAATATGGTATAGAGCTGAAATCAGCGCCGAGAAGAAGATGATGATACCTAAAACATTGATCGCAAATACGAAGCCGACTTTACCCGTGGCGAGATCGCCAAACAGGAAACCAATCCCTTCGTTGCCATAGGCTATCACGCTCGACACGCCCGCCGTAACAGATTGCAATACGGCCTTACCCGCAGGGACGTAGAGCACTAACAGGGCAAATATAATTTGTAAGCCTAGGGCTAAAATCACAGTGCGGTAGGGAATGTTCTTGCGGTTCACTGACAGTAACCAAGCAAAAAACAAGATGCTAATCATGCCTAATATCGCGGTCATAATGGGTTTATTCTTTTGAGTGATAGAAGAAGTCGCGCATTGTAGGCCGAGTCAGCGTAAGGGCAAGTCGAGAGCGTTACTGGGCTGTTACTATAAAAGTGTTGAAAATAGCAACAGTTTAACGTGCTGTTTATGAAGGAGAATAAAATAAATTTCGGCTACTGTTGCCCAGAGGAAATAATATTTGTGTCTGCGGCAATAATCGAAATCACGCCACAGACGACTTTAGGCTGGTGCAGTAGTCAGTGCAGGTTTGAATGCAGCTTAAGTGACTGTTGCTTAAATGACAGTAGCTTAAGTGACTGCAGTTTAAGTGGTTGCAGTTTAAATGACTGTCTTACCTAACCAAGGTTTGAGCTTTTTATCCCAGTAGGGCGGGTGGCCGATATGGGACTTTAAACATTCGATAATCACTTTGTACTTAGTCGGTAAATGGCGCCGCCTTGGGTAAACCACATAGACGGGCATCTGCTGCAGTGGTTTCCAATCGGGTAAGAGTTGAATGAGTTTGCCGCTTTGAAACTCATCACTGAGTAAATACGTGGCCACATAGCCTATGCCGCGCCCTGCTATGACAGCATTGCGCACGGCTTCGGCTAAGTCGACACGGTAATTCCCCGCCACATGCACGGTTTGTTCTAGGTCATCCTTAGCAAAACTCCAGCGATCATAATTACGACTTTTGCTTTGATAGATAACACAATTGTGCTGAGCTAACTCCCGCGGATGATGTGGCACGCCGTGCTTGAGCAAATAATCGGGAGAGGCGACAACCACAAAGTTCGTCTCGGCGAGGTGCTGGGCGATATAGCCTTCGTTTAGCTGCTCATGGTTAGTGATCCACAGATCGAGGCCTTCTTCTAGCATGTCGGCCTTATGGTCGAATAGGCTTAGTTCAAATCGTAATTCGGGATACTTTTGCTGCAACACTTCCAGCGCGGGGATGATGTGTAAGGTGCCAAAGGATTGGGAAGAACCGAGGCGAATAGTGCCGCTAATGTCGTCGCGGGCGTCCAGCATCATGGCATCGGCATTTTGTGTCGCTTCAAACACTTGCTCACAATAACGCGCAAACTGCTGGCCAGCGTCAGTTAACACTAAGGTGCGAGTAGTACGCTGCACTAACAACAAGTTCAGCTCAGCTTCCAACGCGCCAATTTGCTTACTGACATAGGAGGTCGAGGTTTTTAACTTAGCCGCCGCTTGGGTAAAACTGCCACTGGTCACCAGTGTGTGAAATATCACCATCTGGCTAGCTCTATGTTGTATCACGCTAAGCCCTCTAGAATCTAAATCGCTATTTTAAGCTAGCCTAGCCTTAACCGACAGCCGTTTGTGCCAATCGTGTGTTATTTCAAACCAAGCTTACAAAACAGCACACGTTAAAGTCAGTTGCCCTAAGTACGATTCTTCCTTTACTCTTGAGTTAAATCTTAACACCCACAAGCTAGGGAAGTGACCTGTGGTTAGCTTGTTCAACGGAGGAATAACGATGACACAACAAGACAAGCAAGCCTTAGCAGACACAAGCCAGATGAGTGCTCAGAAAGTACAACCGATACCGCAGGAAGCCTTTGACTGGTATGACGAATATGCCCACGGCATTATCGATCGCCGTGAGTTTATGACGCGGCTCGCAGGACTGGTGGCGCTAGGGTTTACCCTGACCACGCTCACGGGCGCACTCTTGCCGAACTATGCCCTTGCCGAGCAAGTCTCCTTTAACGATCCCAGCATTCAAGCGAGCTATGTTAAATTTCCTTCGCCCAATGGTTACGGTGAAGGGCGCGGTTATTTAGTGATACCCAATGAATTATTGCTTGCTGGCAGTAGCGCTGGTGAGCCCAAGACTTTAGACCCCAGTAAAAAAGTCGCAGTAGTATTAGTCGTGCACGAGAACCGTGGCCTTAATCCCTATATCGAAGATGTGGCTCGCCGTTTAGCCGCGCAGGGGTATATCGCCTTCGCCCCCGATGCGCTTTATTCCCTTGGTGGCTATCCGGGCAATGACGATGCGGGCCGCGCCATGCAAAGTAGTTTAGACAGAGCCAAAATCGAGCAAGACTTTATTGCCGCCGCGCAGTTTTTAAAAGCCCATCCCCAGAGCAATGGCAAACTCGGTGCCGTGGGTTTTTGCTTTGGCGGCTATATCGTCAATATGCTGGCCGCCACGATTCCCGATGAGCTCAATGCTGGCGTACCTTTCTATGGCACGCCTGCCGCCACTGAACTGCGTAGCCGCGTGAAAGGGCCGTTAATGTTGCAGTTTGCAGGGCTCGATCAGCGGGTAAACGACACTTGGGCCGAGTACGAAACCCAACTGAAATCCAACAAAGCCGATTACGTCGCCTATCTTTACCCCAACGTGAATCACGGTTTCCATAACGACTCCACTGGACGATACGATAAAGCCACCGCCGAGCTCGCATGGACGCGCAGCTTAGCCTTCTTCGATACTCGGCTGCGTGGCGAGTAAAGCTTGCTTTATTATTGAGCTGATTAATGAGTAAGTGATAAATCCAAATGAGACGTAAAAGTTCACTCTGATACCTGTGTGCATTTAAGCAAAAGCCGACGCTAGCGTCGGCTTTTATCTTAAATTTCCCACATATCCATGCGGGTTAGTCGTGCTCGAGGATCACTTCTTTCAAGCTTTGGATAGTCTTCACATCGAGATTACCAGCTTGTGTGCTCCAGGTGAGTCTTAGGTAATTGGCTAAGTCTTTAATCTGCTCGTCGCTTAACTCATCAGCATATCCCGGCATGGCATAAAAGCTGGTGGTGAGGTTGTAATGCTGGCTCTTAATGCCTTTTAGCATCACGGCGACGATATTGTGAGGACTGGCTTTATCTAAGGTGGCGTTACCAGCCATCGCGGGGGCGACGTTGGGGCGACCTTCACCATTTTGACCATGGCAACCGGCGCAGTAACCTTTGTAAAGCGTATAACCTGGCAGTTCAGGTTTATGGCCGTTAAAGGTGAGCGGATCCGGTTTAATATCTTCGTCGGTATCGAGTAGATAACTGCTCACCGCGCGCATATCATCGTCGGTCAAGTGGCTAAAGCTGTGATACACCACGGGATACATGCCGCCAAATACTGTGCCTTTACGGGAATAGCCTTCAGTAAACAGCGACTTAAGATCCTCATGGGTCCAGTTCTGCCTGTTAAGCTCGGCGGGACGAATGTCCGATGCTTCTAGCCCTTCGATAATCGCGCCCTCAAAGTGCTTGTCCTGCTCCATGGCAAACAGCGTGTCTCTTGGGGTGTGGCATTCACCGCAATGCCCTAGGGCATTGACTAAGTAATTGCCACGATTCCAATGCTCGCTTTTTTCCTTGTTCGGGGTAAATTCCTTGGCATCGTGGGCGACTAAGTTCCAAGCTTTTAGGCCAAAACGCAGGTTAAACGGAAAGTAAACATCATTGTCGCGATTGGCTTGCTTGATGGGTTTAGTACTCATCAAATAGGCATAAATCGCCTGAGTGTCGTCGTCCGTCAGCAGGCTGTATGACGTGTAGGGCATAGCAGGGTAGAGGTTGCCGTTGACGCCAACACCGTGGTGCATGGCATCAAAAAAGTCCTCGTAACTGTATTTGCCAATCCCAGTTTCTTTATCTGAGGTGATATTGGTCGAGTACACAGCGCCAAAGGGCGTTTCGAACGGCAAACCGCCCGCGAGTTCGCGCCCGCCCACCGCAGTATGGCAGGCCACACAGTCGCCTATCTTCATCAGATACGCGCCGCGTGCGATGTCACTATTTGTTGTATTGCCACCTTCATCGGCAAGGCTGCTGGAACAGGCGAGCAAACCTAGCCCTAAACTCAGGAGTAGATTGTGACTCAGCAGATTTCTTATCCTACTAATGTGCGGGAAATGGCGCAGATTGGCTGATGTCATCACAGGGTTAGCCCCTTAGTATTGAGGATCAGATCTTTGACCGCCGCATAGTATTTTACGTAGCCAGTACAGCGGCATACGTGTTCACTCAAGGCATCTTCTACGACTTTTTCAACTTGATCTTTAGCGATAGGTTGTCGCTCTAATCGCTCAAGCAGCGCAGTCGATTCGTTGACAAAGCCCGAGGTACACCAGCCACATTGAAACGAGAAGTGCTCTAAAAAAGCTTCTTGCACTGGGCTCAGGGCGGTGATTTCGCCAAGGGAGTTTTGTCTAGCATGACCTTCGACAGTGCGGACGCGTTTACCATTAAAACGCTCTACACCATTGATACAGGTACGCACCACTTCGCTCATGCCTTGCTCGTCGTCGACGATCACTGTACAGGCGTGGCATACGCCTGCGCCACAACCAAACTTAGTGCCTGTGAGGTTTAAGTATTCGTGTAGAAACTCAATCATCATCACACCATCGGCGACTTCAATTGGGCCTACGGCTTGGTTATTAATGGTCAGTTTAATAGACTGGCTCATGCCATGGCCTCCTTAATTTTTTTCGCTGTCATAGGTAAATCGTAAAAGCGGACATGGGTTGCTTGATACACGGCTTCAATCAGCGCCGCGACCACAGGGATCATCACCACTTCGGCGATACCACGGCTGGGATCGTTATCAGATAACTGCGGCAATATGGTATGACGTTGATCCCACACGCCCACATGCCGCGCTAACGGCACCTGATAGCGATTGAGGTTCCAGGTACCATTGCCTGCGCCGGCTTCAAATGGCGGTAAGCCTTCATGCAGTGCATGGCCAATCCCCATCGCAAGGCCACCTTGAATTTGCCCTTCGACCAGTTCTTTCACGATCACTTTGCCTGCCTCTAACCAAGTATGAGAACTCAGCAGCGTGACTTCGCCATTGCCTTCGTTTACGGCCACTTCAACCAAAGTGGCGCAGGGGGCGTAGTAGGTCACCATGGCATTGTTTAGTTCAGCCTTGGGATAACTCATGGCTTGACGATCGATCAAGTGATAGCCATTAGACTTCATGCTGGCTTGGCGCGCTTTGATACTCATAGTCGTGTCGGAAGTGGCCGCAAACGTCGCGTTACCTTCGCCGTATTGCAGCGCCAGTGCATCGAGTGCTAAACGCTCTTTGGTGCCAAGAATGTCGAAATCGGCTTCGGCCCAGGCCCAGCGATTAAAGGCATGGCCCATCACGCCGACCACTAAGCCCATGTCGTGGGCGCGTTTCGCGAGAATATCGATCGACAGTGGCGGAAAGCCCAAGGCGGTTAACTTGCCATCGACCCAGCGACCATCGCGGGCGTTATGCAAATTAGTCGAGCCCATTGGCGTATTAAAATACAACTCGTTCCAAATCGATACCGCCGCAGGCCACAGGCCGTGACGGTAGATCACGTCGGCTGCGATGCGGGTGACATGGCTTTGATAATAGGCCGACATAGATGCCGACGAGGCCATGGCTTTAACCGGTGTCCAGCGTGGATTGGCCGCCATTTCATCTTGGCGTTGCTGCGAAATAATATAAGGATTATCGGTTTGCACTAATTGCATCGCATCCCAAATATCCACTTCGGCGAGTTTTACTTCATCGGCAAAGTTGCCGAGGGCATCGCTGACCACAACAGCTTGTGAGGTTTGCGTGCCTGTGCCCATTTCGATAAAGCCGATTTCTAGGGTGATTTTACCGTCTTTCGCTAGGCGAACCGCCGCACTTGGCGCCGCTGCACCCGTACCATAATCTTTGGTGGCGATACCAAAACCGACGCCGTAACGCATCCCCGGATGTTTGGCCTCATAGTCCTTTTTATTCACCGCGCGGTTTTGCCACACGGGATCTTGCTCGGCCATATCGAGCATTTCGCGGTAACGTAAAGTGCCGTTAGGGATCGCGCCTTGAGTATTACGCTGGCCGGACTCCATCACGTTGGCTGCGCGCAGTTTAAAGGGATCAACCTTCAGCTCGTCGGCTATCTCGTGGATCATACATTCCATCGCCGTCATCGATTGCAGCGTGCCATAACCGCGCATCGAACCCGCATCTGGGTTACGCGACGCATAGGCTGTGGCGATAATATCGTTACGCGGTGTGTAGTAAATGCTTTGCATCGCCGTCGCGCCAACTGAGGTCACAGACGGGGTAAAGTTGACTCGTCCGCCGCCGTCGACTGTCATCTGCGAAGTTAAGGCTTGGATTTTTAAGGTTGATTTATCCACCGCTAAGCGGCTTTTCATGATGAACGGATGACGCTTAAGGCCAGATTGGAATTGCTCGAATCTGTCATTGGCGAGTCGGATTGGTCCCTTGGCATAAACAGCCGCGATCACGCCGTAATAGGGAAATATCGAATGGTCTTTCGCGCCAAATCCACCGCCGATATAAGGCGAGTGCACCACAAGATGTTTTACCTTGCCTGCCAGTGGGCTAGATAACAGCATGTGCACTGCCATCTCTTGAAAATCCTGCGGCGACTGCGAGGTAATCACAGTATGAAAGGTTTGGCTAGTTGCGTCGTACCAGCCGTTAAAGGCTTCGGGTTCCATCATCATAGGATCGATGATCTGGGTGCGATATTCCCGCTCTAACACTTGCCATTGTTGATTGGCTTGGGCGCTAGCAATCTGCTTATCTATCTCACCGGCATAATAAAGCCCGCGCTCAGACACTGTCCCTTTGGCATTCGGATTGCCTAACCATTCTGGCTTGCGATCTTTTACGCTGGGGAAAAATAGCCCATCGTGGAGTGGGCTATATAAATCTTCCCTTGCGCGATCTTCACCTTCAACCCGAATAAGGCGCCAGCTGGCGTAAGGGTCTTTGGTGTCCGACACAAACGGCGTTTGCTCACCAAAGCGCAGTAAGGTCTGATCAAATTGGAGCAAGGACTTAGCTTGCTTAAAGGCGGGGAAACTGTCGAACAACAATATCGCTACCGCATGACCTAAGTAGTCGGCGGTTTGCCCCTCGGCCAGTAACATGTTGTCACCGTAAAAATCGGGCAGCTTGATTTTATCACGGGCCAGATCGGCCGCAGTGATCACTTTATAGGGCTTAGCCGACGCGGGCAGATGGTCGAGGGAAAAGCCTTGATAAACATGGGAGGCATCGGCGGCGCGTAGAATAAAAGCGTAACCTTGCTGCTTGGGCCAACCTTCCATGTCCATAGCGCGGTAATCACGGCCATAGACCTTTTGGCCTGTGACTTTCGCTATGCCGTCGTTACGAAACTTAGGTTTGGATTGACCATTAACCTGAGTTTGCCATTGGGCTGCCAGTTCAGGTGAGACAATTGCCGCATTCGCGCGACTCATTTCCCACAACAAAGGGGCCGAATATACGGCAACCCCGCCAATCACACATTGCTTGATAAAGGTCCGGCGTGATGTATTAGATGGTTCCATATCTCAACCTCAGTTGTGCTTCCGTGTCATATCAGCCACGCTGCTTGGTATCGCCCGATATAGGCTTGTTGTCGATCGACTTTTTATTGATTGTTGCGACATAGCTTTGATAAACACTGAATGTAAATTTACATTAGCCACGTTAGCATGTAGGGCTGAAAATGCAAATTTAGGCGGTTAATCGCCGCAGTTTTAATCAAGCTAAATCCGTGTGTAGCACCTGTGTTATCAGGCTTCTACAGTGATGTTTGCACTGTGATTCAACTCAGTTACGTTATGGCTGAATTTTGCTCAGCGCCCTTTGCTCTAAGCCCTTGAGCAATGAGCTCAATTGGGGCTTATTTGCGCGCCAAAATTAGGTCGCATGTAATAGTGAGTTAATACGGCCTAGCGGCCGAGGTGAATCAAAGTCGTGGGGCTTCACCCCCTGATTTTCAATCAAGAGTCGACCAAAAGGGAAAAAACGCCTATTCCCCTTTTGGAAATCCCTTGCCGTCCCTAGCGAAGTTACATGCATTGATTAGTGGCTTCGTGCTTATTCGAAAATAGCTAACGCTTCCGATGGGGCGTCCCTTCCCCCCGAAAGCTACACAGACGTCCTGTCTGCGTCACGCGATTTTCTTCAACGCCCTTCAGCAACTTCGCAGGGGAAGGTGTATTCCTTCGACTAAGGAGTTGTTGGCCAGTACCAATAAGGCTAATTCACAAATTAGTCATCACTTAACTATCTAATTTGTAATGCTAAAGTTATAGACAAGTGTACGCTATGTCGCTATCTTAGGTTTTTAACAAGGATGAGCTTTAATCGCGTACCCGCGATTCGAGTCACTTGCATCAGGACGATGTGTCTTTTCTCTTTCTTAGATACCCAACTCCTCCTGCAAATTGGTGAATATGCTTTGGCACTTATGCTTGTTGCCACAGTGCTTATTGGCATTTTGCTCAATGTTCAGCAGTGAACGTTTTGAGTTGGTGCAACCTTGTTTTAATTGATGGCTTGGCTGACAGGTGTTGGCGAAGTGCGGTAGCAATGGGGAAGCTTTGTTGAACGACAAAGTTGAAACGTTTTGATAGTGCTGATTTGTCTGGGTAGCTAATGGGTATTGATATCTCTGCCAATTATCAGTGCAGCTAATTGCTTGCCGCAGGCTTTCGCACTGTTACACCAGTGACTCGCCGTGAATACATCCCTGTAGGCTCTACTAAAACATCCATGTTTTAGAAGGTCACTGGTGCAACAATGCCAATTTGGGTGTAGCCCTTAGCATTTATGTTCTCTGATTAAAAAATAACAATTCAGAATAGTAATGGACTTTGGAAGTTAGGGATGAAATCAGTTTTACAAATTACGTTAGGGATCTTGTTAGCGGGCTTGGTCACTTTATTAGTGCGAATTGGCTATTTGAGTTATGTCGAATACCGCCTGACACAAGGGCTTAATGAGTTTGCTATGCAACAAAAGCAAACGGAACTTGCTCGCCAGCAGGCTGCGAAAGATCGCCAGCTTGCTGAGTATCAGATTCAGCAAGAGTTACAACAAAACGCGGCAGAAAAATCTAGACTAGCCAAACAAAATGAGGCCGCGCGATTACGCAAAGCCGAAGCATGGCGCAAGTATTATCTTGTCCCCGAAGACTGTAAAAACTTTAAGTCCGACGAACACATGGTCAATTGCATCAACCACAAAGCCGATGCAAAAGCAGAATTTGATAGAGCATACAATTCAGGGGAATTGGTTATGTTTAAATAAAATATAAATATCTAATGTTATTTTAGTTTTAGAAGCTAAAATTTTATTCTTCTACGTTTGCATTTTTTAGTAATTTTAATTAATAAAGATATGCTATTGGGGTTAATGTTAAAACACTTAGGGGTGTTAATTGATGGATAGAGGTTTAATTAGTTTTTTTGAAATTGTCAATTGTGGTTTTTATAGTTTTAAGAATAAAGAATTATGCCTTGTTGAAGGCTCTGTTCAGGATAGCTTGTGTAGTGTAACTAGCTGGTTACAAGACCGTGATTTTACACAAACCATTCCTTGGGATGTTGATTCATCACCTAATAGAACAAAAGTGTATTGTAAGGCAGTAGAATATAACGAAGTAAATGGCGATTATATATTTGTTTTTTGGAATAGATTTGGTGACGAAAGTGGTAAAGTTGCAGGTATATCTGCAGATGCCAAGTTTGGTGGCGATGGCGATTCAGTTAATCTTTCAACTAAAGAAAAGGGTAAGGAAGTAATTCTTGGACAGCCTATGTATTATTGGTTTATACCTGAATATAACTTGGTTGCATCAATAAACTTTCCACATTCGACAGCAGCAACAGAGGATGTCTGTATGTATGTTAAAAGATGTATAGACCTACGAATAGAACATCCAAGAAAGAAAGTTAATGAAGCTACATCATTTAATACTAAAACGTCAAAGCAAATAACAACAAAGTATGTTAGTTATAAATCAGAGGGTAGTGATTGCTCATTAAGGTATAAATTTGAATGTAGAACCAAAGAGCTTTCGTTTGATAATTATAATCTAAAGAAGTTGTCTTCTACAATTAGCCATATAGTTATAAGAGATACAATTTCAACAGTAAAAGAAGATGATAAAGATACTAGCTTTAAATTATATGATTTAGTTAGAGGTGTTCGAAATAAGAAAACTTTTACTAAGCAAGTCGAAATAATAGAGAAGTCTAACTTTTCTGCTGAAGAATTAAAAAGCATATCATCTTTACATAAGAGCGAGTATAGTTTTTCTGGCTCATGGAATAACATTGGGTTCAGAGAGGATAATAGTGAGGTTACTCATTGGCTGAATGATTACGCAAGGAAGGAACAAATTTTCGTTGATCCTTTAAAAAGTGGAGTTTCTTACCATTCAGCTAAGAAATTAATGGAGGAAATACAAAAGATACGAAGTGATATTTTGGTTTTTGTAGCGAAATCAAACTCAAATTTAGTCTCTGGATTTAATGAAAGTGAAATGGCTGTCGGAGAGTGAAATGAAAAAAAATCCTGACAATGTTTATTTGTTTTTTTATTTGTCAATTATATTGATTAGACGAAAGTATCTAATGCATTTTATTTTTATATTATTTAGTTTGGCTTTAGGCTTTATTTCTCAGCCATATACCGACTTTGATAATATTGCATCTATAACTGGCACGCTGCAAAATACAGCTGCAGCGGTGTTTACTCTTGCTGGATTATGGATTGCTTATGCATATCCTCAGGCCATTGCCGCTTACACAAAGAAAGAAAAAGTATCGCTTCTTGTAGGGTCAAAAGAAACTAATAGAATTGAAAAATTAGTGTTGGTAATTTTATCCTCTGCATTTGTATTGATAGGGTTGTTGTTATTTAATTTAATGACCACCTTGTTTTCTGAAGCCAAGATATTTTCTGGGAATATGTTTTTCTATCAAGGTTTATCTATCTCATTTATATTGTATTTATTACTGATTCAATTGAGGGCGATTCTATTTGTAATGAGAAGTAATATGGAGTTTGTTAACGATTTGCATGATAAAAAAACTGAGGTGGAGGCTGATAAGGATTTATAGTGAAACATTTACTTTTTCAATTCTATTAGTTTTTTTGGGTATGAGCATAGAGAACTAAATGGACATCCATCGTTAATGGCGCGGTAGTTCGGTTTAATGAGACATCCATTGTTAAATTGGCTAAGAGATAGGAAACGCATAATTCTTTAAAGGTGAAAAGTTAACTCTAATCTTACAGAAGTTCACCGATCCCCTGCGAAGTTGCTGAAGAGCGTTGAAGAAAATAGCGTGACGCAGACAGGACGTCTGCGTAGCTTTCGGGGGGAAGGGACGCCCCATCGGAAGCGTTAGCTATTTTCGAATAAGCACGAAGCTAGTACCTAATGCATGTAACTTCGCTAGGGGCGTCTTGGAGAATCCAAGGAGGATAGGACGAGCAGTCCTCCTTGGTCGGGTGTGGGGTGAAGCCCCACGACCTTTCGGTCGCAAGACCGATCTTATACCGCGTAAGCGCGATTACTCGGGACCACTACCGTTTTGCAGCAAGGGGAGATGCAAAGCGAATAATCACCTTTTGTGATTGCGCTTATGAGCGAGAGGCAAGGATTGCCGAGCTGGCTTTTGTGTATGGATAATCTGTTCAACCACGTTTATGTAACACCATAAATGTATTTTTATAGGGCATAAGGATTTTAAAATTAGACAGTTAGCTGGTTGGTGAATTGGCCAACTGCATTAACCACTTTTTGTGCACCATCTTGAATCTCTGACATAACCTCACCCGATTGGGTTGAGAGTGTTAACCCCTGTTGCGCTTGTTGCTTACCTTGCTCAATCATATTGACTGCACTTTCGGTTAACATTTTATTTTTTGATACTACCTCTACAATTTCCTCTGTCGCTTTACTGGTACGTGAGGCAAGTTGCCTGACTTCATCTGCAACGACTGCAAAACCGCGTCCTTGTTCTCCTGCGCGAGCGGCTTCAATTGCTGCATTTAAGGCAAGAAGATTGGTTTGATCGGCGATGCCACTGATACTTTTTACTAGCTCACCAATCATTTGAGATTGCTTATCTAATGCTTCAATGCCTTTGGCTGCATCATTCATTTGCGTCGCTAATTTATTCATCATCACAACTGTTTCTTGTAGCACTAAGCTCCCTTTTTTTGCAAAAGCATCGGTTTGTTGGGATGTGCTATAGGCTATGTCAGCCGCTTCGGATACGGCCAGTTCTCTGTTGACTTGATCTGTGATAACAGTGGCAAATTTTACGACTTTGTAGAGTTCGTTGTAGCTATCAAAAATAGGATTATAAGAGGCTTCTAACCAAACGATACGGCCATAGCTATCCACACGTTTAAAGCGATTCGCGACAAATTGTCCCTTGCATAGCTGATCCCAAAAATGCTTGTATTCTATTGAGTTATATTCTTCTGGTTCGCAAAAAATTCTATGGTGTTTACCAACAATTTGATTCTTAGTGTATCCCATCGCATTTAAAAAGTTATCGTTAGCAGTAATGACTGTACCGTCTAAGTTAAACTCAATAACAGCGGTAGAGCGCTGTAATGCTTGGTTTAAATCTTCATGTTTTTTCGAGCTTTCAATAGTACGGGTTAGATCGTTTGCATAAATAGAAAAGTGTTTTAACTTGCCATTACTGTTTTTGACGGGCTGTAAAATGGCTCGTAACCAAGCTTCCTCACCATCGCCCTTAACAATTTGTAGTGCACCTACCCAATGTTCGCATTGCTTTATGGCATTGCACATTGCTTTATAATGACTTGTGTTTCGAGCTCGCGCTGGCACCATTTCCGTTAAGTGTTTGCCGATAGGTGAGTTTTTTTGAAATAACATGTCGTCAGTAAAATTAGCGTTGATTGCTATAATTTTTCCATCAGCATCTAGCGCTAATACTAACATCTCACTATCAAGGCTTTCCCTAACTTGCCGCATTGAAAATAACTCTTCTTTCAATTGTTCATGTTCAGCCTTTAATTTTTTGTTAAATATGATCATATTGATTTCCAAGAAGTCTTAAAACGTCATTTTTATGATGAGAAACTGAGTATAGTCGATAAATTTTTTTCTACTTATATGATGCAGTCTGCTAATTAGATCAAATTGTTATGCCGATAGCTTTATATATCGTCTTTAGCGTTGAACTAAGGCTATATCACTATAACGTTGTTGTGGAGTCATCATTTAGACTTACTGGTTGGTTTTTTTGAATACTGTGTTTGGATATTTTTTCTCAAGCAGGAAGGATGTTGGATTATTCATGATGTTGAATTTATTGGTTTATTTATTTAGGATTTAAGTGTGATTGGTGTCGGGTGTGTATATCACGGTTTATTGTGGGTTAGTTATTATTTCGGGTCTTAGTATGACTTATGAATATACCGTAATTATTCAGAAAATCACTTTGTGTGGTCTACATTTCGATATCTAGAGTTCTTCATCCACTTCACTAGTCGTTAATGGGTAGCGGCCATATTCCATTATCGGAATAATCCATTTCGCTTTGGTTGAGTTGATCCACTTGTCTTTAGTTTATAGAAGTATCAATAGTCATCTTGAGTCAACAATATAACTTGGTAAGTTGAGGACAATAAGAAGTGTGGAACTGGCATCACTCTTTCAATACGAATAGTTAACTCTAATGCCACAGACGTTCACCGATCCCCTGCGAAGTTGCTGAAGGGCGAATGAAAATCGATGATGTTCGTGCTTATGAGCAGAGGCAGGAACAGCCGAACTGGAGAAAAGATAAAAGATAGAAAAGATAGGACATGCATAACTCTTTCAATGCGAAACGTTAACTCTAATGCGACAGAAGTTCACCGATCCCCTGCGA
This sequence comes from Shewanella septentrionalis, assembly GCF_025370265.1. NCBI lineage: Bacteria > Pseudomonadati > Pseudomonadota > Gammaproteobacteria > Alteromonadales > Shewanellaceae > Shewanella > Shewanella septentrionalis. Next base: position 104,901 of record NZ_JAMTCC010000007.1, read on the forward strand.
AGTTGTCGAAATACGCAGATAGCTCTTAGTTGTTAGAGTGGGGCCGTGGCGACATCATGGATGATGGCGCAGGCTCGGGGGCACATGGATGTGCCATCTGAGCCGTTAGGCGATTTTTATTGGAGTATGAGACAGGTAACTAATGCATGTCACTTCGCTAGGGTGAGTGCTGCGTAGCAGCGTTTCGAACGAGAGCCAGGGATGGCGAACTGGCAGTTAGACAAGGACGTTGTTCGGCAAGGGAGAATCCAAGGAGGATAGGACGAGCAGTCCTCCTTGGTCGGGTGTGGGGTGAAGCCCCACGACCTTGATTTTAACTTTCTAAAGTAAAAAATTAGGGGCGACAACTCGCCCCTTAACTTTGCCCATTTATAAAGTTGCCTAAATTCAGTTTGGGCAAATTACGAGTAAACATGATTACTCAGGATCATAATCCAACACTGGCGCCAGCCACTTCTCCGTTTCTGCGACAGTCATCCCTTTACGCTTGGCATAATCTTCCACTTGATCGCGGCCGATGTTACTCACACCAAAGTAGCGCGATTTCGGGTGGGCGAAATACCAGCCGGATACTGCCGCTGTGGGGAACATAGCGTAGCTTTCGGTGATATTCAAGTCGATGGTTTCATCGGGCTTGAGCAAGTCCCATAACAAGCCTTTTTCTGTGTGATCTGGGCAAGCTGGGTAACCCGGTGCGGGGCGTATACCTTTGTATTTCTCGCGGATTAAGGCTTCGTTGCTTAACTGCTCGTCGGCCGCATAACCCCAAAATTCTTTACGCACTCGTTCGTGCATCCGCTCGGCAAAGGCTTCGGCCAAACGGTCAGCTAAGCATTTGAGCATGATGGCGTTGTAGTCGTCGTGGTTCGCTTCAAAACGCGCCACATGTTCGTCGATACCGTGGCCTGCGGTCACCGCAAAGCCGCCCATGTAATCGGCGACGCCAGAGTCTTTTGGTGCAACAAAGTCGGATAGGCAGAAGTTGTCGTTACCGACACGTTCAAGCTGCATCCGCAGGTGATGCGTGGTCATTTCAACTGTGGTGCGCGACTCATCGGTATACAGCTCAATGTCGTCGTAATTGACGGTATTGGCTGGGAATAAGCCGATAACCGCTTTCGCCGTGAGCCACTTTTCTTCGATGATTTGCTTGAGCATGGCCTGACCATCGGCGAACAGCTTTTGCGCTTCTTCACCGACCACTTTATCGGTGAGGATTTCAGGGTAATGGCCGTGCAGTTCCCACGAGCGGAAAAACGGTGTCCAGTCAATACGTTCCACTAAGTCTTCTAATGGATAATTATCAAACACTTGGCGCCCGAGCACGTTTGGCGTGAACGGGGTGTAGTTGGCCCAATCGTGTTGGCAGCGGTTTTCACGGGCCGCTTCGAGTGACACTATTTCTTTGCGCTTGGCTTGGGATAAACGCTTAGTGCGCATGTCGTCGTATTCGGCATAGGTTTCGTCTATGGTCGCTTGGCGAGTCTCGTTGTTGATGAGTTTACTCACCATAGGCACGGCGCGGGACGCATCGGCGATATAGATAGCGCCATGGGGATAATGGGGCGCAATCTTCACCGCTGTGTGGATTTTAGAGCAAGTGGCACCGCCGATAATCGCCGGAATGGTTAAGCCTTCGCGGTGGAAGGTTTTCACGTTATGCACCATCTCGTCCAGACTCGGCGTGATGAGCCCCGACATGCCGATGATATCGATATTGTGTTCTTTCACGGCGTCGAGAATTCGCTCCACCGACACCATCACACCTAAATCGAATACCTCAAAACCGTTACAGGCGAGCACCACGCCGACGATATTTTTGCCGATATCGTGCACGTCTCCTTTTACTGTCACCATCAAAATCTTGCCGTTAGATTGGCCTTCGACCTTTTCCTGCTCGATATAGGGGTTTAAGTAAGCCACGGCTTTTTTCATCACCCGCGCCGATTTCACCACCTGTGGCAGGAACATCTTACCCGAGCCGAACAAGTCACCGACCACGTTCATGCCGTCCATCAAGGCGCCTTCAATCACATCCAGCGGACGTTTCGCTTCTTGGCGAGCGGCTTCGGTATCTTCATCAATAAATTCGGTAATGCCTTTGACGAGCGCATGGGATAAGCGTTGGCTTACTGGCCAGCTGCGCCATTCTAAATCTTCTTTCTTACCGACCTGTGCGCCATCACCGCGGAATTTCTCCGCGATTTCAAGTAACTGCTCGGTATTGCTCGAGCCTTCAACTGGGCAGGGCAAGTTAAGCACTACGTTTTCGACCCGCACTTTAAGCTCGGGATCGATATCGTCGTAAATGGCTAACTGACCCGCGTTGACAATGCCCATGTCCATGCCGACTTTGATGGCGTGGTACAGGAACACCGCGTGAATTGCCTCGCGCACTGGGTTGTTACCGCGGAACGAGAACGACACGTTCGACACACCGCCCGAAATCATCGCGTGGGGCAGGGTGGCTTTAATCGCTTTAATGGCATCAATAAAATCGACGGCATAGTTGTCGTGTTCATCGATACCCGTGGCGATAGCGAAAATGTTCGGGTCGAAGATGATGTCTTCGGGCGGAAAGCCGACCTTATCGACCAGCACCCGATAGGCGCGGGTACAGATTTCGATTTTACGCGCCTTAGTGTCGGCCTGACCTTGCTCGTCGAATGCCATGATAATGGCCGCCGCGCCGTAGCGTTTCACTAAGGTGGCTTGCTCGATAAACTTGGCTTCGCCTTCTTTAAGGGAAATCGAGTTAACTATGCCCTTGCCTTGAATACATTTGAGGCCAGCTTCGATCACTTCCCATTTAGAGGAGTCGATCATAATCGGCACGCGGCTGATGTCGGGCTCAGAGGCAATTAAGTTTAAAAACTTGTGCATGATCTCGGCGCCATCGAGCATGCCTTCGTCCATGTTGATGTCGATGATTTGCGCGCCGCTTTCAACCTGCTCGCGGGCGACATCGAGCGCTTGCTCAAACTTGCCTTCTTTGATCAATTTTAAAAACTTAGCCGAGCCAGTGACGTTGGTGCGCTCTCCCACGTTAACGAACAGGGATTGGGCATCGATAGTCAGTGGTTCCAAACCTGCCAAGCGGCAAGCGACTGGAATGTCCGGCAAAATACGTGGATCGTGACGGCTCACTGCTTCGCGGATCACGCGGATATGTTCAGGCGTACTACCACAACAACCACCGATAATATTGAGCATGCCTTCGCGCGCCCAATCTTCGATCACATTCGCCATGTCTTCTGGGGTTTCATCGTAACCGCCAAACTCGTTCGGCAGTCCCGCATTCGGATGCGCCGACACATAACACTCACTGATGCGGGATAATTCTTCCACATAGGGGCGTAATTCTTTTGGCCCAAGTGCACAGTTAAGACCGATAGATAAGGGCTTGATATGGCGAAGGGAATTGTAAAAGGCTTCGGTCGTTTGGCCAGTCAGTGTGCGGCCAGAGGCATCGGTAATGGTGCCCGAAATCATGATAGGCAGTCTGTCTTTAGAATGCTGACCGAATAAGTCATCGAATACCGATTCAATCGCAAACAGCGCGGCTTTGGCGTTTAAGGTATCGAATATGGTCTCGACCATAATGATATCCGCGCCGCCCTCAATCAGCGCCTTAGTGGACTCTCGGTAAGCGCTGACTAACTCATCGAAGCTGACGTTACGATAGCCTGGGTCGTTCACATCAGGGCTAATCGAACACGTACGGTTAGTGGGGCCTAACACACCGGCGACGTAGCGCGGAATGCCTGTGGCAGCAAACACTTCATCACAGGCTTCACGGGCGAGGCGGGCGCCGGCTAAGTTAATTTCGGCGGACAGCGACTGCATGTCGTAGTCGGCCATGGCGATAGTCGTAGCATTAAAGGTGTTGGTTTCAATGATGTCGGCACCGGCGTTTAAGTAGTCGGTGTGAATCTGTTTGATGATGTGGGGTTGCGACAACACCAATAAATCGTTGTTGCCTTTGACGTCAGTGTGCCAATCTTTAAAGCGTTCGCCGCGATAGTCCTCTTCTTCCAGTTTGTAGCCTTGGATCATAGTGCCCATGGCACCGTCTAAGATTAGAATGCGCTCAGCAAGCTGTTTACGAATGTCTGCCAATATCTGGCCGGCTTTGGTAGAGGGTATCGTCATAAATAATTACCTTAAATACAGCTAAGTTAAGTCCAAGCATCGACCCTTGTTATGCAAAGTGCATTTTATTCTGGTCTATCGACATTTGTTTTTGGATACTTGTTTTTATAAAATGCTTTTGGACATTTAAACGTATAGACGTCCATAATACGCGACTTATGATTGTCAGGGCAAGGTCAAAATTGACTGACGATAATTGAGTCCCAGCGCCACTTTATCCCCAGTTTAACGGTTTTTTTGCAGGGCTAGTTGTATTGTTAGTCGTTGGACTAGGGCGTAATTGAGTATATAGGGCGACGGGTCTAATGTGGGCTTTCAACAAAATTTGCCATGAGTGATAGACATAGGAATACGATGAAACAAGTTCGATTGTTATTGTTGCGTCACGGCGAGTGCGAAGGCGGCGCCATTTTACGCGGCCGTGTGGATGTGCCTTTAAGCGAAAAGGGCTGGCAGCAAATGTCGGCAGCGGTTGAGTCACAGGCCAGCGTGTGTAGCGCGATTTATAGCTCGACCTCACGCCGCTGCGCCGAATTTGCCCAAGCCTTTGCCGCCGAGCTGCATTCGACGGCGGCGCTGGTATCTGAGTCAAGGCCATTGCAGGCGCAGCTTTTATCGGGTTTACAGGAAATTGATTTTGGCGATTGGGACGGTCGTCGGCTCGATGAACTGTATCAACAAGCGGGCGAACATCTAGCGGCCTATTGGCAAAACCCTTGGCAAACACCGCCGCCCAATGGGGAAACTATGGCTAGTTTCGAGTCGCGGGTGAATGGGACGATTGACCAGATACTCGCCGCCGAGTTTGAACGGTTGATTCTCGACTCAGATAACGCCGAGCAGACTGTGGGCGCTAGCGTGGCTGCGGGCGAACTGGCTGCCAAAGTATGGGTGGTGACCCACGGCGGGGTGATCCGTCACTTAATGGCGCGCGCCCTTGGGGTTGAGCGGGCGGTGGGCTTTTACAGTCAACTCGATTTACCTGTGGCGGCCGTGGTGAGCATTACTGTGCTGCAGGATGAGCACGGCGTTTGTTACTGGCGTTTAGATTGGCCGAGCGGACGCTGCGAGTGATCCGCGTTGCCCTAAGGTAAAGATTTTTCTTGTCTTACCAGCGTGATTGTCGATTGCCAATTAAGGCAAATATAGGATAATGCTTTTTCCTGACGTTACCCGATGCACACGGCCTTGCAAGGCTGGTGGCAGTGTATCGGATGACGTCACAGAAATAGGTGTTGGGAGTTTTGAGTGGTGCGAGTGTGTTCTGTGGCAGTTATGGCCGAGACACGCTGCAAAGGCTTGAAATCAATCTCAACATAATAGGGAATCGGGGAGCTGCTCGTCAGTCAGCCCGAACTGTGCCCGCAACTGTGAGTGACTTTTTATATTGTTTTCAATACAAAAAGTGACGAGTCAGGAGACCTGCCTATTTCTGTTATCGCTGCGTGCAGCCTTAGTTCTCGAGCGGGTGACTCGAGGGAGCCGATGACAATGTGCACAACCTTTTTGAATTCAGGTTTGGACTCGCTAGGAGCACCACGTTGGTGAAACTCTCTGCCATCCAAACGAGCCATGCTTTGAATAACAGCGACACTCGCCCATCAGCGAGCCAGACGGTCGCGCTCGATGTCAGCCAGTTAAGCTGGTGTATCGATGGCAAAACCATTCTTTCCAATATTAACTTTGCACTGCCAACCGGGCAGATGCTGGGTTTGATTGGGCCTAACGGCGCGGGTAAGTCTAGCTTGCTACGCTGTTTGTATCGGTTTGTTCGCCCGACTCAGGGCAAAATTACCCTGTTTGATCAAGATATTGAGCGTTTATCGCCCAAGGCGTTTGCCTGCCGTGTCGCCGTAGTGCAGCAAGACACGCCGCACTATTTTGACCTAACCACAGAGCAATTGGTCAGCATGGGCTTAACGCCGCATAAGGGCATGTTCGATACCAATTCGAGCTGTGACGGCGAGCGCATTGCAAAGGCTCTAGAGAAAGTCGGCCTGAGTCATAAGATGCACCAACAGTACGAGCACTTATCCGGCGGTGAAAAGCAGCGTGCCTTGATCGCCCGCGCCATAGTGCAGCAGCCGCAACTGTTGATCCTTGACGAGCCAACCAACCACCTCGATGTGCGTTATCAAATCCAAATCCTCGAATTAGTGCGTAGCCTTGGCATCAGCGTGATTGCCTCTATTCACGATCTCAATTTAGCCAGCGCCCTGTGCGACAGTTTGTTGTTGATCCATAACGGTGAAGTCAGCGCTATGGGCACGCCAACCGAGGTATTAACCGAGGCGCGAATTGGTGATGTGTTCGGCGTGTGCGCTCAGGTGTCGACCCATCCACAACATAAAAAGCCCTTAATCAGCTACTTCTATGGCTACCATGATTCGACGCACAACATGGCTGATGCTTTGGCTGAGCGAGGCGAGGGCGGATGATTCAGGGAGTAAACAGCATTTCATCTCACATTTGGGGCGTATCGTGACACCTTTGACGAGACAACAACTGATGCTGGTCGCATTAGGCATAATCACTTTGATAACCCCCATTGCCGCCACGAGTTTTGGCGCGGCGAACATCAGTTTTATGGATGTTATCCAAGTGTTTATCAATAAAATGGCCAACCTCACTCAAGCCAATGGCATGACGGAGCGCATCGTGATGGAGCTCAGACTGCCGCGTATTTTGCTGGCCTTTGTGGCGGGTGCGGGTTTGTCTTTGGCGGGCAGTGTGCTGCAAACCGTGACCCGCAATCCTCTGGCCGACCCTTATCTGTTTGGCATTAGCTCAGGCGCGTCCTTTGGCGCTGTGGTGATGTTGACGTTATTCACGGGCTCTGGATTTTTTGAGAATGCGGGTATGGCGGCGAACTCGGGGATTTTTAGTGGTTCGAGCGCCTTGTCGGGTTTGCTCTGGTTTAGCTTGCCCTTCGGCGCTTTTATTGGCGCTAGTTTGTCGGTACTGATAGTGCTGGCCTTGTCTGGCCTTGGGCTCAATAGCCAAGTGGAGCGCATGTTGCTCTCAGGCGTGGCGACCTCCTTTATGTTTGGCGCGTTAACAAGTTTGTTGTTGTATTTCGCCAGTCCGCAGGCGACGGCTTCTGTGCTGTTTTGGAGTTTAGGCAGTTTCGCCAAGGCCAGTTGGTCCTTATTAGTGCTGCCAACACTGGTGATTGGCGCGAGTTTGTTCATTATTTTAGGCATGAAGCGGCAGATCATGGCGTTGCAAGCGGGGGATGAAACGGCGCATACCTTAGGGGTGAATGTGCCTAAGTTGCGACTCAATATGTTGCTGCTCTGCTCCTTGATTACCGCGATTTTAGTCGCTACCTGCGGCGGGATTGGCTTTGTCGGTTTGATGATCCCCCACACAGTGCGCATGCTGTTTCCCGGTCGTCAGCCGATTATTTTAACGGCGCTGGTGGGCGGATTATTTATGGTGTGGATTGATGTGCTGGCGCGCTGTTTGTTGGGCAATCAAGAGTTGCCCGTGGGGATTATCACGGCGGCCATAGGTAGCATGTTCTTTTTGCTGATTTTGCGTAAACGCAGAGTCATGGCGTAAGCACCTAGTCAGAACGTAATCCTAGAGTCATCTAGCAAGCGCAGACTGGCGAGATAATCAGCATTTTTGTTGATATCTGCCCCGCGATTGGAAATGCAAAATTGGACATGTTAGTCATAGACGCAGGATGCGTTGTGGTTATTTAAGATAATAAGTGGAGTGTGGATGTCTCAGTCAGCCGTGTCTTTTCAAATCAGCCCTGTGAGTAAAACGCAGGATCCATTGATCCAGCAAAAAATTGATCTTAAGACTAAGCCGCCCGGCGCCTTAGGTCAGCTCGAATCCTTAGCCTTACAGATTGCCCGCGTGCAAGCGACTGATTTGCAACAAACGGATCAGCCACAAAATACTGTGCTGAAAATCGTTCATCCGACCATGTTAGTGTTTGCGGGGGATCATGGTATTGCGGCAGAAGGCGTGTCGATTGCCCCAAGCGAAGTGACGCGCCAAATGGTGCAAAACTTTGCCCATGGTGGTGCGGCGATTAACGTTTTTTGTCGGCAGGTGGGCTTTAGGCTCGAAGTGATCGATTGCGGTATTTTAACGCCAGTCAAAGGGGTTGAAGGCATTATCGATCAACGTCTTGGCGCGGGCACAGGGGCGATTCATTTAGAACCCGCGATGGCGCTGGAAACCGTCGATAAAGGCTTTGCGATGGCGCGCGATTTGATTGAACGTCACCATCAAGCCGGTTGTAACTTAGTTGCCTTTGGCGAAATGGGCATAGGCAATACCTCTGCGGCGGCGGCCATTATGGCGGCGATCATGCAGCTCGACGTGATTGATTGTGTCGGCCGAGGCACGGGCATTAATAGCGAAACCTTAGAACGTAAACTGATGCTGATTGAGCTGGCGTTATTGCTGCATCAAAGCGCCTTAACTGGGCCAAAATCAGTGTTAGCTTGCCTAGGTGGCTTTGAAATTGTGCAGATGACGGGCGCGATGTTAGCCGCCGCCGAGCGCAAAATGCTGGTGGTTGTGGACGGTTTTATCGCTACTGCGGCGGCATTAGTCGCGGTGCAAATTGCCCCCAATGTGCGCGATTATTTGATTTTCGCCCACCAGTCAGACGAGCAAGGCCATCAGCGGATGTTAGAGTTTTTGCAGGCTAAACCTTTATTATCACTCGGGCTGAAATTAGGCGAAGGTACGGGCGCAGCCTTGGCGTTGCCGCTTATTCAAGCCTCAGTAAATTTTTACAATCAAATGGCGAGTTTTAGTGATGCGGGGATTGAGGCTGTTGTATGATGTGCTCTGCTAAGTCGCTTATTTTACTTATTTAAAATAATAACTTTTTAGCCAACCGTTTTAATCTTAAACCTTGCAGCAAGTGTTAATTCACTAAGGATGCTTTATGTCAGAACGCGAAAGCTGGCACAAAGAGATAGATTTGTTTTTAGTTGCCATGGGCTATTTTACCCGCATTCCTATGCCTAAATGGGTCGAAGTCGATAGCGATAAGTTGAATAAGGCCAGCCGTTATTTCGGTCTCGTCGGTCTTTTGGTCGGCCTGTTAAGTGCCATTGTATTTTGGCTGACGCAGAACTGGCTCCCCGCCGGCGTCTCTGTGCTGTTAGCTATGTTGGTCGGCGTCTTGCTCACGGGCGGATTCCACGAGGATGGCCTAGCCGATACCTTCGACGGTTTTGGCGGTGGTTGGACGGCGGAAGACAAGCTACGGATCATGAAGGACTCGCGCCTTGGCAGTTATGGCGCACTGGCGTTGATGTTGGCCCTGCTGCTGAAATGGCAGTTGTTAGTCGAGTTGGCGCTGTACGATCCTGTGGTCGCGGGCTCGGCGCTTATCGTCGCCCACACTGTCAGCCGCGTGGTATCAGCCAGTATCATCTTTAGTGAAAAATATGTCCGCGATGACGAGACCAGTAAGTCTAAGCCGCTATCGCAACATCAAGGCATTAATGAGCTGCTTATCCTGATCGCCAGCGGCGTGTTAGTGCTGTTATTCCTCAAGGGGTTAGCGGCATTGTCATTGCTATTGGTGATGATAGGACTGCGCCGTTTGATCATAGTGATCTTTAGACGTCAGATTGGCGGTTACACGGGCGATACCTTAGGCGCGGCGCAGCAAATAGCTGAAATCGTGTGTTATTTTGTATTGCTCGTTGTAGGTAACATACTGTGATCCACCTCGTCCTAGGCGGCGCCCGTAGCGGTAAGAGTCGCTACGGTGAAGCCTTAGTGCGCCAGTACACAGCGCTCGGCTTCGATGCCTGCTATGTGGCCACGGCGCAGGCGCTGGATGATGAAATGGCGACCCGTATCGCCAAACATCAAGCGGGACGAACGGACGATGGTATCGAATGGCAATTGTTTGAAGAGTCGCTCGCCCTTACGGCACTGTTAAAACGCTTAGCAAAACCTGGGCGAGTGATTTTAGTGGACTGTTTAACCCTTTGGTTAACCAATCAATTACTTGCATCCAGCGCCAAGATTGATGATGAACCGGCGCCGACAGAGTGGCATGCGACAGACTTTATGTCTGCCAGTTCAACCTCTAACGATGAAGCTTTGGCGAATTGGCTGGCAGAGAAAAGCGCTTTTGTGGATTCCCTTGCCGAGCTAGAAGGTGTGGTGGTGTTGATCAGTAACGAAGTGGGTTCTGGTATCGTGCCCTTAGGTGAATTGAGCCGACAATTTGTCGATGAAGCGGGCTGGTTAAACCAAGCCGTTGCTGCCTTGGCTGACAATGTCACCTTAGTGGTTGCGGGTTTACCCTTAGCACTCAAACCACTTTAATCTAACTAAGTGATGTTGAGACTGAGCTTTATCTTTATCCCTGCAAACTAGAATAAGTTTTTTAACCCTATGCCCTCTCCAAACACAGACAACACAGACAACACAGACTGTGCAACTGCACTCGATAGCGCTGACGCTTTAGCTATTCATTCTGCTGCTAATCTTGCGGTGAATCCCGCAGTGAATAGACCTGCGGTTAATTCGCTTCGACGCGCAAAAGTCTTGATGGTGCAGGGCACAACATCCGATGCGGGTAAAAGCACCTTAGTGGCGGGGATTTGTCGTTTGCTCGCCCGAGAGGGCGTAAAGGTTGCGCCCTTTAAGCCGCAAAACATGGCGCTCAATAGCGCTGTCACTATTGATGGCGGCGAGATTGGCCGCGCACAGGCACTGCAAGCCGTGGCCTGTTATCTTGAGCCCCATACCGATTTTAATCCTATTCTGCTTAAACCTAGCTCGGATACGGGCGCGCAAATTATCGTTCACGGCAAAGCCCTGACGACGCTCGAAGCCTCGGCCTTTTTTGGGTCTAAATCTAAGGATTACAAGACAATGGCGCTCGGTGCTGTGTTGGAATCCTTCGAGCGATTAAGTGGCCAGTATCAAACCATAGTGGTGGAAGGCGCGGGCAGTCCAGCGGAGATCAATCTGCGCGAGGGCGATATTGCCAACATGGGATTTGCCGAAGCCGTAGATTGCCCCGTGATCATCATTGCCGATATCGATAAGGGCGGCGTATTTGCCCATTTGGTCGGGACGCTGGCGCTATTATCTGAGTCTGAACAGGCGCGGGTAAAGGGCTTTGTGATCAATCGTTTCCGTGGCGATATTAGCCTGTTGCAATCTGGCCTCGATTGGCTTGAAGCTTATACGAACAAGCCTGTTTTAGGCGTGTTGCCTTATCTGCATTATTTACATCTCGATGCCGAAGATGCGCTGATAAGCTCGCCGACCAAAGGCGTGAACAGCCGCTTAAAAGTGCGGGTATTAGTGTACCCAAGGATCAGTAATCACACGGATTTTGATCCGCTGCGGCTGCATCCCGATATCGATTTTGACTATGTGTCATTGCAAACCCAAGCCGCGAGTCACGCCACTCATTTACCCGCTGCCGATTTATTGATCTTGCCCGGCAGTAAGAATGTGCGCGCCGATTTGGCCTTTTTACGCCAGCAAGGTTGGGATAAGGATATCGCCACGCATCTGCGTTACGGCGGCAAAGTGCTCGGCATTTGCGGCGGTTACCAAATGTTAGGTCAAAGCATTGCCGATCCCTTAGGGATTGAAGACAGTGCAGGCGACACCGCAGGACTTGGCTACCTGCCATTGAGCACAGAACTTAAAGCCGATAAACAGTTACGGCGGGTGAGCGGTGAGTTAAGGTTACTTGGGCAAACAGTTGCTGTGCAGGGTTATGAAATCCACTGCGGCGAATCACGTTATCTTATCTCTAGGCTTGAACAAACGAATGCGCCCTTGCAGTTAATCCCAGAATCGACATCCTTAACAGCGCCTACGGTGAGTTTTACCGATGGTCTGCAAAGTGATGATGGGCAAATCTTAGGTACTTATTTACACGGGCTGTTTGATAACCCTGATGCCTGTCAACTGATCCTGCGCTGGGCGGGATTAAACGATGCTAAGACGATAGATATCAATCAAATACGTGAGCAGCAACTCGAGCGTTTAGCCGATGTGTTAGCCGAGCATTTAGATATGCAAAAATTACAGCCAATTTTAGAAGCATAAGTTTTAGAAGCATAAGTTTTAAAAGCAGACATTTTTAGCAGCAGAGTGAAGAGAAGACCATGACAGCACAGAACGACAATGAACAAGCGCAAATCAAGGCCGAACGCCACAAGGCTCGCCAACAAAAAGTGAAAGCCGGTGTAGATGCTAAAATTGCCGCCGCCCAAGAAGAGAAGGGCATTTTGCTGGTATTAACCGGTAACGGCAAAGGTAAATCGACCTCAGGTTTTGGCACGGTTGCCCGCGCCGTCGGTCACGGTAAAAAAGCCGCGGTTGTGCAATTTATCAAAGGCACCTGGGAGTGCGGTGAGCGTAACTTACTCGAAGGCGCCGGAGTTGAGTTTCATGTGATGGGCACAGGTTTTACCTGGGAAACCCAAGATAAAGAAAAGGATACCGCCGCCGCTGTACTTGCTTGGGAAGCCGCTGAAAAGCTGCTGCAAGATGAGTCGATTGACTGCTTGATGCTGGATGAGCTGACCTACATGGTGAGCTATCACTATCTGGATGTGGAACGTGTGCTTAGCGCACTTAAAAATCGTCCACCGATGCAGCATGTGATTATCACGGGCCGTGCTTGCCACCGTGCCATCATCGAATTAGCCGATACTGTGAGCGAAGTGCAGCCGCTGAAACACGCCTTCGAAGCGGGTATCAAGGCACAGCAAGGTTTTGATTACTAATCGAACTTGGTAAAAGTCGGCGCATAAGCGACTATCTGTTATTGGCTGGCAGCTAGGCCTTTAGCCACTACTAGCCGTTAGTCACTAACCGTTTAGCGTTCAAAGTGTTCTCAAGGATGATCCTATGAATAAGCGTATCGTGATTTGTGCCGATGGGACTTGGAATCGGCCCGAGAAAGATCTTAAGGTCGATTTCCCAACCAATGTGCTGCGCCTCGCGCGGGCCATCAGCCCATTGGCCAGTGACGGCAAACCCCAGCAAGTGTTTTACGATTGGGGTGTCGGTTCCTATTACGATGAAGCCATGGGCGGCGCAACAGGGCGCGGTTTGCATAAAAACATCATGGATGGGTATCGCTACATAGTGCAAAACTATTCTCCCGGCGATGAGATTTACCTCTTTGGCTTTAGTCGCGGTGCTTACACTGTGCGTTGCCTGTGTGGCTTAATTAATAACTGCGGCATACTCAAACGCCCCGATGCGGCATTGATTCAGCAAGCCTTCGACCACTATAAAAAAAGCAGTGCGCCTTTTGCCCCTGACGGCGAAAAATCCCTAGAATTTAGAGCTAGATACAGCCATGAATCGCGGGACATCAAGTTTGTTGGCGTGTGGGATACCGTTGGCGCTATGGGGATTCCTATCTCGTTTTTAGGTTTGTTCGAAGATAAAGATGAGTTTTACGACACTAAAATCGGCCGCAATGTGCGCGTTGCCCGCCATGCCTTAGCCATAGACGAACACCGCAGCGATTTTGAGCCCACCATCTGGCAACTGCGCGACAATATGGATATGCAACAGGTGTGGTTTGCCGGTGCCCATAGCAATATTGGCGGCAGTTATAAACCCGATAAAGACGGCGCATTGCTGTCGGACAATGCGCTGCTGTGGATGATATCTGAGGCGCAGAAATTTGATTTAAGCCTAGAGCCACACTTAGCCGCGAGTGTGCATCCGAGTCCGTTAGCGACCTTGCATGATTCGAGGCGCAGCTTTTATCGGATAAAGCAGGAATATTTACGGCCACTCGATCCTGCATTAGTCCCAGTGCTTTTGCATCATTCGGTGAAGGCCCGCTGGGATCAAGATCCTAGCTATCGCCCCAAGAATCTACAAACCTATATCGAACACTATGGCTGGCCAGAGCAGCTAGTTTAATTCTTTAAAAATTAAGGCATATCATGATTAAGCGACACTTAGCTGGACTCGTTTTTGGGCTCAGCTTGTTTCTTCCCCACGGCGTGTTGGCCGATCCCGCTAAACGCATTATTGCGCTCTCGCCCCACGCGGTAGAAATGCTCTACGCCATAGGCGCGGGTGATGCCATAGTGGCCGCAACCGATTATGCGGATTATCCCGAGGCAGCCAAAAAAATCCCGCGTATTGGCGGTTACTATGGCATTCAAATGGAGCGGGTGATGGAGCTTAATCCCGATCTGATTGTGGTGTGGGATACGGGCAATAAAGCCGAAGATATCAATCAACTTAAGGCTCTGGGTTTTAACCTTTATGGTAGCGATCCCAAAACCTTAGAAGGGGTTGCCAAGGAACTGGAAGAGCTAGGTAAATTAACTGGCCATGTTGAAGAGGCGAGCAAGGCCGCTGCTGCGTATCGCGCCGAACTTATCCGTTTACGGACTGATAATGCCAGTAAATCAGAGCCTAAAGTGTTTTATCAACTCTGGTCTACGCCCTTGATGACGGTTTCTAAAAACAGTTGGATCCAACAAATCATCAGTGTCTGCCATGGCCAAAATGTGTTTTACGATGCCGCCAGTGATTACCCGCAGGTGAGTTTAGAAAATGTGTTGCTGACCTTGCCCGAGGTGATTTTGCAAAGCCAAGAGGAAGGCAATGTTAAAGGTGTCGATTGGAGCCAATGGCCCGAAATTCCCGCCGTTAAAAATCAGCATATTTATCAGCTTAACGCCGATTTATTACACCGTGCGACGCCCAGAGCCTTACTCGGCGTTCAAGCCTTATGTGATGCCTTGGATAAAGCGCGTTAAATAAAAACGCCTGACAGATTATTCCGTCAGGCGTTTAGTCCGATGTCGCTATTGTTTAAGGAGTTAGAAAGGTGCGTTTATATCGACCACATCAATCAGCTTGTGGTTTACAAACTCTTTCAACCCTAAATCAATCAACTCGCGGCCATAACCTGAGCGGCGCACGCCACCAAAGGGCAAATCGGCCTTGACCATAGTCGGATGATTAACAAACATCATGCCAGTGGAAACCTGCTTAGCGACCGCCAGCCCGCGTTTAGTATCGGCGGTAAACACTGAGCCACCCAGTCCAAAGGGTGAGTCATTGGCGACGGCAATCGCTGCTTGCTCATCCTTCACTTTGTGGATACTGGACACAGGACCGAAGAATTCCCAATAGTAGGCGGGGTTATCTGGCGTCAGGTTTGTCAGTATTGTTGGCTGCACAAAGGCGCCTTGCTGCGGCACTTTTGGCCCCACTTCGGTCGCGGTTGCGCCGTGTTTCACGGCATCACGGATTTTCTGCTTCAACTCATCGGCGGCGCCTTGGGAAGACAGCGGTGCCAGCGTGGTGGTGGGATCCATAGGATCGCCCGCTTTTAACGCTTCGATTCCTTTGATATAGCCTTGCATAAATTCATCGTAAATGGCTTCAACTAAGATCATCCGCTTAGATGAGGTGCAGACCTGACCCGCATTCCAATGACGACCAAATACAGCCCAGTCGATGGTTTTGGGGAGCTCGGCGTCTTCAAGTACGATAAAAGCATCAGCGCCACCCAGTTCGAGGGTGGACTTTTTCAGCGCCTTACCGGCCTGAGCCGCAATGTGCGATCCCGCATCTTCTGAGCCTGTGAGGGCGACCCCATGCACTTTGGGTGAGTTGATGATCTGCCCTATTTGTTCTCGGGTGGCGTACAGGTTTTGGAATGCGCCTGCGGGTAATCCGGCATCGCGCATTAGACCTTCAAAAGCGGCGGCGCACTGGGGCACATTGGACGCATGCTTGAGCAGTAGGGTATTACCGGCAGCAAGCTGCGGCGCGAGGATGCGAGCAATTTGGTAGTAGGGAAAGTTCCAAGGTTCGATGGCCAGCAATACGCCCAGCGGCTCGTTAACCAGTATCGCCTCACCTTCGGCGGGATCGGCTACGGGCAGTTTTTGCGGAGCTAACAATCGCTCGGCATGTTCGGCGTAGTATTCGAAAATTTGCGCCGACAGTTCGACCTCTGCCTCAGCTTCTGCGGTGACTTTGCCCATTTCTAAGGTCAGCAATTTAGCGTAAGCGGGCTTGCTGTCTCTGAGGATGTGAGCGGCTTTAGTGAGTACAGCGGCCTTGTCGGAAAAAGGCGTGGTTCGCCAGCTTAAAAATGCCAGATGGGCGGATTCTATCGCCTGCGTGACTTCGGTATCTGTTGCATTTGGAAATTCTTTAACTAGCTCTCCCGTAAAGGGATTGATCGTTGCATAAGCCATATGTTCCTCCAAGCGTTCAACGAATAGAGAGTAAATGCCAACTCTTGGCATTGAGGGTGGAAATATCGTGTCTGTTGTCATCTCCCTTGCCATCTTGCTGACCATAGCGGTGAGGCAAGGGAGTTATTGATGAGCTTTAAACCGCAAGCTTTTTATAGCGTTCAGCCATTGCATTGGCGGCAATCATGGCTTGATAGACATCGTCGGCAGTTAACTGCATCGGCATATTGCCCATAGTGTCGCCCTCTGCGCAGGCAATCTCAGCCACTTTGCGCCACTCTGCTTCGACAAAGGTTTTTAGCCCCAAATCGGCGAGCGTGAGCGGCAGTCCCGCGGTTTTGATGATGTGAATGACGTTATCGATTTCGGCTTTGGGGGCATTTTCGAGTACTAGCTGGGTGAGTAAGCCAAATACCACTTTCTCGCCGTGCTGGGCTTTATGTAGGTCAGCTACCGCCGACATACCATTGTTCACAGCATGGGCTGCGGCTAATCCGCCCGCTTCGGCCCCGACACCACTGAGATAAATCGTCGCTTCAATGGTTTGCTCAAGTGCGGGAGTGACTATCTTGTTTCTCACCGCATCCATAGCGGCTTCAACATTTTCAGTCAGTAGTTGATAGCAAAGCTGCGCTAATCCCAGCCCTGTGCGGGAAGGTTTTTTCAATACGAGATTGACGCCATCGGATTGATAACAGGCGCGGGCTTCAAAGTAAGTGGCCAGTGCATCGCCTATGCCTGCTGCAAAAAATCGGGCGGGAGCCGCAGCGATAATGGCTGTGTCGGCCACAACAGCATCAGGATTTTGTGGCAGAAACAGATAGCGCTCAAACTCACCGGTTTCGGAATAGATCACGGCAAGTGCCGTACATGGCGCATCGGTTGAAGCAATGGTTGGGTAGAGCACCACTGGCCGTTTTTGATAGAAGGCGACGGCTTTGGCGGCATCTAAGGTTTTACCCCCGCCAACTCCAACAATTACATTGGTATGATGCTGCTCTGCCAGTGCACCTAAGCGCTTTATCTCGGCTTCGCTGCACTCATAGTTGAATTTTTCGAGATGGCTGCTGATCCCATTTTGATCCAGCCCTGCGACCGCTTCATTCTCAACTCGGTTGAGGATAAATTCATCGCAGATGATAAAAGCATTGTCACCAAAGTCCTTAACATAATCATGCATTTGAGCTAATAAGCCCTTGCCGATAATGAATTTTTTAGGGGAAGTGACGGTACGCGGAACGACAGTGCTCATAGAGCCTCCTTTGCACTTATGACGGTTATCCTTTCATGCTTACCCTAGCATACGCTTAATTTATCGTCACAGCATGAGTGGTGGTAATATTTTTATTATGAAGCGTAAATTACTACTTTAGTGCTTAATTATTAGATTAAAAATGTGGTTTATTATTTTATTGTTCGAGTTAAATGCTTGTTTGTTTTTTTCTGGTTTAAGGCAGCGGTGAGGGCTCAGAGAGCGAGGCGAACTCAGTTGGTGAAGAGATGTAAGGCATCTAAGAAACTGATGAAAGCTAAAACTGGATTGTGTGAATAGCGGAAACACCTGCTGTGGAAACACAGCATAGTCATTAATTTAATGGGAATTTATTACCTCAAACCCGCCCTAAGCCTTGCTCGCTGTTCATGCTTTATGTGATGCTCTGTACTGTCGTTAATTTGTGTCCTCGCTAGATGAAATCGTTAGTTGAGATAAAAGATATGTAATCAAGGAGTGAAGATGACAGAGCAAAATGCGTTAGGGCAAGAAGCCAGTAAAGACACATTAATATTCCTCTGTGGCAAAATGGGCGCAGGTAAATCAACGCCTGTGGTTTCGAAGCATTTTTACTGATTGCGGCGCAGCCCATAAACTTATTTACCTTAACCACAGCGATGCGCTTTGTTTGAGCCAACTCGATAAACGCAGACAAAGTCACCCTGAGCGCGCTATGTTCGATACCGAGGCGATGTTCTGGCATGTGAGCGGTTATTTTCAGCCGCCGGCTCTGGATGAAGGCTTTGATCTTGAGGTGATTGAAAGCTAAGTGATTGAAAAATTGATTGAAAGCCAAGCGATTGAAAGCCAAGTGACTGAAAGCTTAGTTACTGAAGCAAGTGACAGAATAAAAACAATAGGGAATATCATGTATCAAGTGCTTGAAGACGTTGCCTCAGCCAATGATTTTATCCGTTTACGGCAGATTTCGGGGTTAAGCCCCAGACCATTGGAGGGCGCCATTAAGGCCTTACCTAGGAGTTTATATGGCGTGCAGATAAAGCTTGCCGATCAAACTGTGGGTATGGGACGTGTGGTTGGCGACGGCGCACTGAACTTTGAAATTGTCGATATTGCGGTCGATCCTGAACACCAAGGCAAAGGTTTAGGACGGCTGATTATGCAGCACATTATGGCCTATCTTGACCGTGAGGCTTTTGAGGGTGCGTATATTACCCTGATGGCCGATGTGCCTGAACTCTATGAAAAGTTTGGTTTTAAATTCAGTCGCCCCGCAAGTGAAGGCATGTATATAGTGAAATAACGCTGTTAACCCATACACTTTTAACTAAAATTCTCGTAGCGGCACTCGCAACAGGACTCGACGCTGTAGAGCTTAAACAGCAGTACTCGCAGTAGCAGAGCTAAAGCAGCAGAGCTTGAATAACAGAACTCGAACAACAATCAAAGGAAGCTTAACCTATGAATACTTTACTTATTTGCCTATTTGTCGCCATGTTATTGCCGTATCTGGCGAAAGGCCCCGTCGCTTGGGCGATGGCCAAGGCGGGCGGTTATGACAATAATCATCCCCGCGCCCAGCAAGCACAGCTAACCGGTTTTGGTGCTCGCGCCTTGGCGGGGCATCAAAATGCCTTCGAGTCCCTGTTAGTGTTTGGTCTGGCGGTATTAGTGGTTATCGCCACGGGCAAAGTGAACCCCACCGCAGAGTGGCTGGCAATTACCCATGTCGCCGCCCGCTTTGTGTATCACATCCTATACCTTGCCAATAAAGGCACCCTACGATCCCTCTCATGGTTTGTCGCTATCTTCAGTGCCTTCGGGATTTTCTTTCAAGCTTTTTAATGCTGGGTATTAAAGGACTTGGGCGAGTTTTTTGATATTTTCCCGCAGCTCATCGGGCGTATGGGCAGCATAACCCAGTAAGATCGCTTGCCTTGGGTAGGGCGCTTGGCAATACCGAGACAAAGGCTGCGCCCCCAAGCTGAGCTGGCGGCATTTGTTGATCACTTCGTCTTCGGTCAAGTCGCCTTTTAGCCAACACACGAGGTGAATACCTGAATCTGAGGTCTGAACTGACAATTTGTTTGGCAGATACTGCTCAATTGCAGTGATTAACGCCGTTTGGCGCGCTAAACAAGCTTTTCGCACTCGCCGTACATGCCGCGCGTAATGTCCCTCTGCGATAAACAGCGCCAATGTGGCTTGTTCGAGGTAAGTCGTATGCGAGTCGGCGTAATGTTTGGCAAGGTTAAAGGCGTCCACCAGTTTAGGCGGAACGACGAGAAAGCCGAGTCGTAGCTCTGGTAATAACATCTTGGAAAAGGTGCCTGCGTAGATCACCCGCTGTTGTTTATCGAGTCCCTGCAATGCCTGTATCGGGCGGGCGCTATAACGAAACTCGCTATTATAGTCATCTTCTAAAATCCACTTATTCTGCTCAGCGGCCCAATCGAGTAAGGCTAATCGCCGTGGCAGACTCAAAGTTCCGCCGAGGGGGAACTGATGCGAAGGTGCGGTAAAAGCCAGTTTCACCGAGGGCCATTGCTGTATCGCCTCGGCTATCTTTGTGCCTTCATCATCAAGGCTAACTGGGCGGACTTGCAGATTTTGCGAGAGAAAAGCGCCTAAGGCGCCATCGTATCCGGGTTCATCGAGCCAGACTTCATCTCCCTGTTGTAGCAGTACCTGTGCCGTGAGATTAATGGCTTGCTGAGTGCCATTGACTATGATGATTTGCTCGGGCGTGCAATTTAGCCCTCGGGTTGAACGGGCATAGTCGCTGATCGCTTCGCGCAATGGTAAATGCCCAGCACTATGGCTATGTTTCCCCTGCGTTTTACGCGATTGTCGCCAGACTCTACCTAACAGGCGGCCCCAAAGTTGGTGTGGGAAAAGATCAACACATCCCACGCCAATGTTGAACATGCTGTGGCGGGTATTTCCCTTGTCCCTCAGTCGCGCCATCTCCAGCAACTGTGGATTGAGTTCCAATGCAGAATCAAAGGCTTGAACGCTGACATCACTGCGGTTTGGGATATCGATCAGTTCGTCGGGAATCGTATCAGACACATAGGTGCCCGAACCTGGCTTAGTCAGCAAGTAGCCTTCATCAATCAGGCGATCAAACCCTTGCAGTACTGAGTTCCGCGAAATCTGCATGGTTTCCGATAAGGCTCTGCTGGAGGGCAGCTTCATTCTAGGATGCAAGCGTCCATCGAGAATGGCCTCTCTAAATGCCTGGTAAAGCTGGTCTTTGAGGGTGCCATCTTTGAGTTGCAAGTGAGGGAAGTTGGATTGTGATTTTTTCATTAGCCAAACTGGTACTGTAAAAAATACAAAAAGTGTACCTTATGTGGTACCGCAATTGAATCTAGAATCCGGTTTCAGCAAATCTGATGACTATATTCATTTCCAAGGAGCGAGCCTATGTCCAACCCACCACCAACCGTAACCATTGAACAGGTTAAAGAAACAGACTTTTCACTCTGGTTACCACACTGGCGTGATTACCAGACCTTTTACAAAGTGGCACTTTCGGAAGCGATCACCCAAACCACTTGGCGTCGGTTTTTTGATAGTCAAGAACCGCTTTATTGCGCCGTTGCGAGGGAGGGCGAAAACCTGCTTGGTTTTGTGCACTTTGTGTTTCATCGTTCCACTTGGGCGGAAACTGAGTACTGCTACCTTGAAGATCTGTTTGTCGCCCCAGCGGCGAGGGGCAAGCTTGTCGGTAAGCAACTGATTGAGTTTGTTCAGCAAGCGGCGAATGAGCGAGACTGTGCACGCTTGTATTGGCATACACATGAGACGAATCACACAGCGCAAAAACTCTATGATTGGATTGGCGGTAAGTCGGGCATGATTGAGTATCAAATGTCACTCTAGCTAGCTGCTTCGGCATCTGTCAGATTTTTGTTACTTGAACCCTAACCGAAAGTACATTATGTTATTGTTTTACAAAGCATAGTCTGATTTGTTATCTCTTTAGCATGGGAATTGAAATGGATTTATTTAATTCTGGGTTCGGTTTTTTTGTAAGTACGGCAATTGTTGCTGGGCTTAGTGCTTTTGGGGGCGCTTACTTAAAAGAATATGCTAAGTTTCAGCTGTTAGAGGAGAAACAAGCTCAAATACTTGAACATCAAGCAAAGCTTGTTTCCCAGACTGAGCAAATTAAGTCAGAGTTTGACTTTGTTAAATTAGCTCTACAGCATCAATCTTGGATAGATGAGCAACGATGGCAATTTCGAAAAGATTTGTTCTTAGAATTAATTGAAATCTTGTTAGAGGCAAGGGAAAACGCATTGCATATCGATGCTCTCGTATTGGAAGCTCATAAACTTGCGCACAGCCTGACATCTGGTGATGAAGAACCCTCTGTTGAAGTGGAAAACCTAGCAGAAAACATTATGAGTGATGCCTATTCAAAAGCTGAAGAAATTATAGCCGATAGGTTAACTCTACTAAGTGAAAGGTTAAAAATCTTACTGAATCAAAAAGGTATTTTATTTCTTAGTAACGAAGCTATTCATTCAATTAGCTTATTTATAAATTCGCATAGAGTTTGGGAGGAAGAAGAATTAAAAGACTTTGCCTCAAAAGTGCAACGTGGTGAACTTTCTTATGATGATAGACCTGCTACTGGGTACGACGACTATTTATTCCATTATTCTTCAGCCGCGACTAAGTCTTATAGGAATATTATCAATATTGCCAAATCTGATTTACAAATTTGATAATGAGAGGGCGTGAGGCTGTTCATCATTCTATGTATGAATTACTGACCATGCTAAAGCTATAGGAATGCAGACATTCTCTGCGAAGTTGTCGATATATGGAGATAAAAATGCCTTGGCGACATCATGGATGATGGCGCAGGTTCGGGGCTCATGGATGTGCCATCTGAGCAGTTAGGTGACTTTTACTGGGCGTATGATACTGGTTACTAAGGTGTTTACGGAGATATGAGTCATTTAGCTACAGACATACTTAAGTGTTGGCGAAATTCATCACTTGCATGTAAGTGACCGTTGGCGGCATGGATGCCGTCGTCGAGCCCTCAGGGACGAGTTTATGGCGTGTCACTGGAATGAAAGTGATTAATTCTATGCATAAAAGATAAAGCACTAATCACTCATAAAGAGGGGATTGCTGTTAATTCTCTCTTGGTCGACTCTTGATTAACAAATCAGGGGTGAAGCCCCACGACGTTGATTTTAAAAACAATAATAAAAACCAATCAGTTGGTTGCAAAACTCCACATGGCTTGAATCAACCCATCATTAACTTCAAACACCACCATCACCTCAAAGGGTTCATCTCTAATCCCGCTGATGCGTTCGTGATCGACGACTTTATTGCCCACCGCCATACGGCTGACTATTTCGGCATGGAGATTGGGCAGGTTAAAGCGTTCATTCTGATAGAAGTCACTAAAAGCGGCTTTACCTTGGAGGACGGGCGCTGTTGCGGGTGGACGATAGATGCATACATCATCACTAAACTGGGCGACAAACGTAGTGAGATCGCGCTGGTTGTAGGCTTCAAGCTGGGCTTGCACTAAGGCTTCGGGTGTCGCTATTTTTGCGGTTAAATTGCTCAAGGATTATTCCTTACTGAAATGAATTAGCTCGAAATGCATTACTGTGTAGGGAGGGAAAGATCGCTTGCCGTCGCGCTTACGCTCATCGCCATGACTACTTTCTTTTCCTCTAGTATTTTCTCAGTTAAGTACACTATTCCAACAGCTTAAGCTGTGTTTGTCCCCATTGTGTGGCGAAAGGCATTGCCTCCTGCGGACTCAGGACAAACTCCTGTTCGCATCCATCGCCGCGGGGTGTTTCCCAGAATTTGATGGTCTTTGCCTCAAGGGTGAGCTGATAATATCCCGAGCCGTCTGATGAGGGGCATTCAGGATCTAACTCTTTACCTGCAAACAATTTTTCCCTTAATGCTTGGGGTAAAGGATGGCTCATACCATCGAGCATGCTTTGCGGTTTGGTGTCGGCGAAAAACCATTGCCACGGGTGGAAAGGTTTGCCGTCGGTAAGGGAGAAACTGACAAACTCTTGATTGATGCCATTGGCGCCATAGCCTGCCGCCCAGCGATATAGGCGCACACTGAGCCAATGCTGATTTATAAAAATCGGCTCGGCAAAGGTTTCGTCAGTCACAAAACTGCCCATTTGTGCCAGCATTCTGCGGCGAGTGTCAAAGGTTTGTGCTAGTTGGGCTTCATCGGTGAGCTTATGTTCAAGCCATTGATTAATTGCCAAGATACCCGTTTGTGGGCCTTTAAATTCAATACCCACATCAGTGCCAAACGTCAGCGGGCGATACTCAATATTCTCATAGTTTTGCCATTTCCCTCGGCTGAGTTTTGGCCTTGTTTCTAGTGGCAGGTTAAAGGCATCGGCGCCGCAATCTTCTACACCATCTGGGCTGATTGCTCGCTCAAGTTGCACGGGTAACGATTTACTCGCGCTATCTTTAAACCAATGGCCGCTCAGTTTTTGTGGCGTGATAGTATCATGCTGCCAGTTTCCCGTGTTGCCTTCTTCTTTCCACAGTTCATCTTGCTGCTCGAGCCTTATCGGCGTTAAGTAGCGTTGATAGTAATAACTGCCTGTTCCATATTGATTAAAGCAGACTCTGACTTTGCTTTTGCCTAATTGTCCCTGCCAGATCCCCGTCAGTTCATTGGCCGCAAAGGAATGTAATGGGAGCGTAGAAGCAAGCAACAGGCTTGAGGATAAAACCGAGAATAACATCCTTGTTTGCATACATATTTTCTCTTAAAAGGTAATAAGTTGGATTGAAAATCAAAATGAACCTAGGGTGTAAAAAAAGTCGCCCGTAGGCGACTTGATGTTAAAGACTTATGGCTTACTCAACCTGCCAATCAATGGCTTCGCCTGCACGAATCGGCACTACGTTAGTGTCGCCCAGCGGGTAAGTTGCAGGGACATTCCATGGTTTTTTCACTAGCGTGATCGTGTCGGCATTGCGTGGCAGATTGTAAAAATCTGGGCCATTGAAGCTGGCGAACGCTTCGAGTTTATCCAGCGCATTCACCGATTCGAAGGCTTCGGCATACAGCTCAATTGCGGCATGGGCCGTGTACGAACCCGCGCAGCCACAGGCGGCTTCTTTCTTATCTTTAGCGTGGGGCGCCGAATCTGTGCCTAAGAAGAACTTCTTGCTACCGCTTGCTGCAGCGGCCAATAACGCCTGCTGGTGGGTATTGCGTTTTAAAATCGGTAGGCAGTAAAAATGTGGGCGAATACCGCCAGCCAGCATGTGGTTGCGGTTATACAGCAAATGGTGGGCTGTAATAGTCGCGGCCACATTATCAGAGGCTTGGGTGACAAAATCGACCGCATCTTTAGTGGTGATATGTTCAAGCACGATTTTAAGTTCTGGGAAATCGGTAACGATTTTGCTGAGGATATTTTCGATAAAGACGCGCTCGCGGTCGAAAATATCAATCGATGAATCCGTGACTTCACCGTGCACTAAAAACAACATACCGACTTCTTGCATGGCTTCGAGGGCTGGGTAGATGTTCTTCAAATCGGTTACGCCTGAATCCGAGTTGGTCGTCGCGCCCGCAGGGTAGAGTTTCGCGGCGACAATTTTACCCGAAGCTTTGGCTTTACGGATTTCATCTGGGCTGGTTTTGTCAGTTAAATACAACACCATCAAAGGTTCGAACTGTGAGCCCGCTGGCACCTGCGCTTTAATGCGGTCGTAATAAGTCAGTGCGGTTTCGGTATCGATAGCGGGGGGCACTAAGTTTGGCATCACGATGGCGCGGCCCATATAGCGGCTGATGTCGCGCACGGTATCTTTAAGCTGGGCGCCGTCTCTTAAATGAATATGCCAGTCGTCTGGGCGAGTGATTGTTATTGTGGTCATAGGGTTTGGTCTTTTGATCGTTTTTGCTGCGAGGGTGGCAGGATCTTATGTGGCAAGGATTTTACTGTAAAGGGAAACTCGGTGGTTTCGGCCAATAAATCTGTTAGGACATGTAATTGAAGCGCTTAGCTGCATGGCTCGCACTAGGTCATCTTTTTTAACATCGGACACTTTTGATTAATCTGCTGCGGACACTTTTCGATTTAACTCCCAGTGTCCGCGGACACTTTTATCAGTAATATCAAGTTAACATTTTGAATAATAATGTTTTTAACTATTTGGCATAGGCTTTGCTTTCTCTGTGGTATAGATTTCCAATAGTGTCCGTTGATTGCGTTCCGGCACTGATGATTCCGACAGGGAAGCGAGTAAAGCCATGATTAAAGATACTAGCGGCCAAGATACCGTACTTGTGCCATCGACCACTAAACGTCTTAAGTTACCTCTGTTGATCGGCGGTTGCGCCTTATTAGTCAGCGCCTTAGTGTGGGCGAGCTTGGGCGCAGATAACGTGAGTAAATCCTTAAGCCGCAGCGACATCACCACGGCAACACTCTTTGTTGGAACCTTAACCCGCGATGTAGCGACCACAGGTAAAATCGTGGCGGCGAATGCGCCTATTTTGTATAGCACTGAGGAAGGCACAGTCACTCTGCTGAGTAATCCTGGTGATAGCGTTAATAAAGGCGATGTGGTTGCCAAGCTTGATAGCCCAAGATTAACCAATCAGCTAGAGCAGGCTAAATCGATTTTGGCAGGAATGCAGAGTGCCTTAGAGCGTGCCAAGTTGGACGCGAGACGCGATCAACTGCAAGTGAATCAAACCTTAGACATGGCCGCGGTGGATTTAGAAGCCGCAGACAGGGAGCGCCGCCGGGGTGAGTTATTAATTACAAATAAGCTGATCAGTGAAATCGATTACGAGAAAGGTAAGGACGATTTACACAAGGCTAAGCTTAAATTTGCCCATGCCGAGCAGGAAGTGGCGCTAACAAAAGACACGCTCACCTTCGAAATTAAAAATAAAGCCTTAGAGGTCGAGCGCCAAACCCTTGCCGTGCATGAACTCGAACGCCAAGTTGAAGCCTTGAATATCAGAGCACCCGTGGGCGGCATTATTGGCAACTGGATCACAGAGCAGAAAACCCGCCTTAGTGCCAATCAACCGATTCTAACCGTTGTGGACTTAAGTGCCTATGAGGCCGAACTTGCGGTGCCAGAGTCCTACGCCGACGATTTAGGTTTGGGCATGGAAGTTGAGCTGAGTTTCGGCAGCGTGAAGTTAATGGGCAAGTTATCGTCCATCTCCCCCGAAGTGCGTAACCGTGAAGTGACCGCAAGGGTGCAGTTCGTTCAAGATAACAGCTTGAAACTGCGTCAGAACCAACGTATCTCTGCCCGAGTTTTACTGGAGCACAGACCCGATGTACTAATGGTGAAACGCGGCGCCTTTATGACTAGCGGTGGTGGCAATGAGGCTTACCAAATTGAAGGCGATTTAGCCAGCCGCCGCGAGATCAAACTCGGCAGTACCAGCATGAGCCAAGTCGAAGTACTCGAAGGCGGCAAAGCCGGAGATGAGTGGGTGATATCCAGCGTCGAACCTTTTAATCAAGCAGAACAGGTCAGGATTCATTGATGACCGATATTCGTAAATTACTAAATAACCAATCTGATGAATATAACGGCGCAGCGATCAAGGTGAATGACGAAACCTGCTGCGACATGGACAAGAATAGGAGCCGAATATGCGTGATAAACAATTTGATTTCAGTGTGTTGATGTCATCAAAAATGTTTGGCGTGTTGGCCTTACTGCTACTGGTGGTCGCGGTGGAGTTGAGTATCGGTGAAGCCAATAGCTGGTTTTTCCTTGGACTGAATATCTTGGAATGGACCAATCCATTGGAGGAGGTTCGCCAAGTGGGTGAGGTTTCACTCGAAAGTGCCGACCTTATATTGGGCGTTTTTGTGTGGCTTGTAGAATCTGTCGTTGAGCCATTTTTCGGCTGATGACGCTGCCATGCATCACGTCGTTTAGATGCAGCGTCAGGTCGTAAAATTGATTTGATTATTTTAAGGAAATTAACATGTTATCAATGAAGAGTGTGAGCAAGGTTTTTAAAACGGATTTAGTGGAAACCCACGCCCTGCGTGATTTTAACCTCGAAGTGAATGAAGGCGAGTTTGTTGCGGTAACGGGTCCTTCTGGCTCAGGTAAAACCACGTTTTTAAATATCGCGGGTTTGCTTGAAGGTTTTACCCACGGTGATTATTTTCTCGATGGCATCAACGTGTCTAACCTGAGCGATAACAAGAGCGCCGCCATTCGTAACGAGAAAATCGGCTTTATCTTCCAAGGTTTTAACTTAATTCCCGACCTTAACTTGGCTGAGAATATTGAAGTGCCGCTGCGCTACCGTGGTTTTAATGCCAAGGAACGCCAACGCCGCGTACAACAAGCATTAGAACAAGTGGGTTTAGCCTCACGACTCAAGCATTTTCCCACTCAGCTTTCGGGCGGACAGCAACAAAGGGTGGCGATTGCCCGCGCATTAGCCGGTGAACCGCGTTTTCTGCTCGCCGATGAACCAACAGGTAACCTCGACAGCTTAATGGCGCGCCAAGTGATGGAATTACTTGAACATATCAACCAAGCAGGCACAACCATCATCATGGTGACCCACGACCCTGAACTCGCTCGCCGTGCCCAGCGCAATATTCAAATCGTCGATGGTCAAGTGTGTGATTTTACTATGTATCAGCCCCATGGCAGTGTGCAAACTGCAGCTTCGCACCCATTAGATAAACTTGTCGCCAACGCTGACTAAGGATACGCATTATGTTTTTTTATTATGTTGATTTAGCCTGGCGCAGCATTAAGAAAACCCCAGTGCTGTCGCTGTTGATGGTGTTGGCGATTTCGATAGGTATTGGCATCACGATCACCACATTAAACGTCTACAAGATGATGTCGTTTAATCCTGCGGGTGAACGCTCAGATGAGTTAAATGCGGTACAGCTTTGGAGCCAAGGTCCCGATTCTTGGGATGAGCTTAACTCGTTAGTGACTTATCAAGATGCGATGAATTTGCGTAACAATACCTTACCTAAACGCCAAGCTGCGATGTTTCGTACTGGGATGGCTGTGCAAACGGAGGATGCTAATTTTGCGCCTATTTTAGAAAGCATTCGAGTGACAGATAGCGACTTTTTTAAGCTGTTTGACGTGCCATTTTTGTACGGTAATGCGTGGGATAAATACGTCGACACTGAACCTGCTTATCAAGTGGTGATTAACGATAAACTCAATCAAAAGTTGTTTGCGGGTCAAAACAGTGTTGGCAAAGTTATCTATCTTAATCGTAAACCTTATCAAGTGGTTGGGGTGATTGATGCTTGGGATCCCCAGCCTAAATACTATGATCCCAACAATGGCGCCTTTATCGAGTCGGAACCGATTTTTATCCCCTTTTCGCTGACGCCTATTGAAGAGTTTGCTCTCTGGGGCAACGCCATGGGTTGGAAGTTTGAGTCGGTGCAAAGCCACCAAGATCGGCTTAACTCTGAACAAGTGTGGTTGCAGTATTGGGTTGATTTGCCAAATAAAGACGCAGTAACCAGTTACCGTTCTTGGCTCAGCAATTATGTGGCGGAGCAAAAAGCTCTAGGCCGTTTTACGGATAATAAATCTGCCGCCGACTCAGTCAAAGTATCCGATGTCGCGACTTGGCTTGAATACAATCATGTGGTGCCCGAAGACAATAAAATCTTGGTTGGCTTGAGTGCACTATTTTTAAGTGTTTGTTTAGTCAATATATTAGGTTTAATGCTGACAAAGTTCCTCAAGCGAGCGCCCGAGGTGGGAGTACGCCGGGCAATTGGCGCTAGCCGTGGTCAAATCTTCGCTCAATATATGGTTGAAGTGGGCATGATTGGTTTATTCGGTGGTTTGCTGGGACTTGCTTGGGCCTACGCGTCACTTTACGGCTTATCGGCCCAGTTTGAGGTCGCGAAGGATTTAACCCATTTATCGGCGAGTATGTGGATTATCACCCCAAGTATTGCGGTAGGCACAGCCTTGTTGGCTGGCTTGTATCCCGCGTGGGTGGTGTGCCGGACTAAACCTAGCGTTTATCTGAAAAGCCAGTAAGGGACTCATTATGTTGCATATTAAACCTATTCTCAGCAGTTTATTGCGCAGTAAAAGTGGCCCAGTCTTACTGCTTATTCAGATTATCTTGTCTGTGGCAATTGTGGCGAATGCGAGCTTTATTATTCAAGAGCGTTTAGCCCTGATGCAGCGTGATTCGGGAGTCGAAGAGTCAGAGGTCTTGACCTTTAGCTTGTACAACTTTGATCCATTGATAGATAAAACCGCGCAAAACAAAATTGATCAGCAAATTTTGCGGGGGCTGCCCAATGTGATTGCTGCCACCTCGACCAATATGTTGCCTTTGAGCGGGGGAGGCAGCACGAGCACCTTAAACCTAGGACCCGATCCGGATAATACTAAAACGACAGCGGCATTTTCCATGTATTTAGGCACAGAACACACCATTGAGACCTTAGGCCTTAGCTTGATCGAGGGGCGCAACTTCTATCCCCACGAAGTTAAAGGTGATCTCAAGATCCCGAGTCGATTAGCGATCATCTCCAGGGCGGCAGCTCAAGCTGCCTGGCCGGGTGAGTCCGCTCTGGGCAAGGTGTTGTACGAGGGCAATATGGTTCAAATGACTGTGATTGGCGTGGTCGATAAACTGCAAGGGGTTGGTGTTGACAGCTCAGCCCTCGAATACAGTGTGATTCAAAATGTGGATTATGGCAGCAGTTCTTACATGGTACGGGCTAAGCCTGAGTTTCACGCCGAGCTTAAAGACGCGATAATCAAAGCGCTGCAGGTCGAGAATCCAAATCGAGTTCTCGATGGATTTAAGTCAATCGAGGCCATAAAAGATAGGTCATACCGAGATCATAAATTGATGATTACTGTGTTAACTATGATGGTGGTGTTGTTATTGCTTATCACCTCGCTCGGTTTAACGGGCATGGTGATGTTTAATATCCAGCGCCGCACTAAGCAGATAGGTACCCGCCGTGCATTGGGGGCTAAAAAGCGCGATATTATCAGTTACTTCCTCGTGGAGAATTATTTGATTTGCTTAGCGGGAGGCGTGCTTGGCGGCTTGTTAGCGATACAGTTAGGCCAACAGTTAATGAAAATCTATAGCTTGCCTATGTTGGACTTAAGCTACCCACTATTTACTGTGGCAGGTTTGTTTATTGTCACCACGCTGGCGGTTTACTTACCGGCGCGTAAGGCGGCAAATATTTCGCCAGCAACGGCAACCCGCAGCGTATAGCGAAATATTTGATGTCACTCAAGGTACGATAAAAGCTCGATAAAAGTGCGATAACAATAGGATGTTATTGCACTTTTTGTTACTTTACGGTTAATAGCTTTATATAGGAAAACACTCATACTTATGGATACTATCCTCATCGTCGACGACAATCACGCCATCTGCCAAGCCCTAGGTTTGATGCTAGAGCTTAATGATTATCGGGTGCTGACTTGCCATAGTCCGGAGGACGCCCTTGGGTTATTGGCGACGCAAGATGTGGATTTAGTGATCCAAGATATGAACTTTACCCGTGATACCACCTCGGGTGAGGAAGGCAAGCAGCTGTTTTACGCTCTGCGCGAACGCCAAGGGGATCTACCGATCATTTTGATGACGGCGTGGACGCAACTCGAAACCGCAGTTGAATTAGTCAAAGCGGGCGCGGCCGATTACATGGGTAAACCTTGGGATGACGCTAAGGTGCTCAATAGCATTACCAATTTGATTGCGCTTTATAAACTCTCCCGTGCTAACCATCGTCTCGAGCGGGTGAATCATCAACGCCAAGTGGCGATCGCCGATGCGGACCTCTGTGGGATTGTCTTTGGTAGCGGCGCGATGCAGCGTTGCATTGATTTAGCCTTGCAACTGGCACGCTCCGATGTGTCGGTCCTCATCACTGGCCCTAATGGTGCGGGTAAAGACAAGCTTGCCGATATTCTCCATGCTAATTCTCCCTTAAAAAACAAGCCTTTTATCAAGGTCAATGTCGGCGCTTTGCCGATGGATTTATTAGAGGCAGAGTTGTTTGGTGCCGAGGCGGGGGCTTTTACGGGGGCGACTAAAGCGCGTATTGGTCGCTTTGAAGCGGCCGACGGCGGCACACTGTTTTTAGATGAAATCGGTAACTTGCCCTTATCTGGCCAAGTAAAACTGCTGCGCGTGCTGCAAACCGGTGAATTTGAACGCTTAGGTAGCCATAAAACCCAAAAAGTGAAAGTGCGGGTGATCAGTGCGACCAATGCGGATCTGGCCCAAGATATTGCCGAAGGGCGTTTTCGCGAGGATTTGTTTTACCGCTTAAATGTGATTGAACTGGCGTTGTCACCATTGAATCAACGTACCGATGATATTTTGCCTTTAGTACAGCATTTTATCGGTAGTGATTTTAGCTTGAGTAAGCCCGCATTGCAGGCGTTGTTGCACCATCGCTGGCCGGGTAATGTGCGTGAGCTGGAAAACGCCTGTAAGCGAGCGGTATTGTTGGCGCAAAGCCATGTGCTGACTGAAGCTGACTTTGGTTTAGCACCTGTCGTGAGTGCTGCAAGAGCTGCGACTTCCCATATTTCGGCAGCTTCTGCGCCGCGACACTTAGAGCAGCGACAGCCCGATCCGCGCATCTGTGGACAGAGACAATTTGATCCTCAGCCCGTTTATGTGCCAAGTTCTATTCCCACTAATGCCACTTTTGCTGATCACTCTGAACGCGGTCAAGCACTGTCTGCCAATGAGGCGATAGAAGTGAGCCGCGAAGATATCGAAGCGGCGCTAAAACAGCACCATGGCGTGATTGCTCGGGTCGCCAAAGCGCTTGGGCTCAGTCGTCAGGCGTTGTATCGGCGCATGGATAAGTTTGGTTTAGATAAGTCATAGGCCAAGTGCAGATGCTAGTTTGTAGCTTTTAGACAACAGCTTCTAGGCAACAGATACTAAGTCTCAGATACTAGGTCACAGATTCTAAGCTTCAGCTTCTAGGCGAGAGAAAGGCTATTGATTAAGGAATGTCAGTGTTAATCCGAACTAAAATTATCATTTATTCAATGGTTTGCTGCGCGTTTGGCGTCTTGCTTAGTTTTGCCTTGGTGAAATATATCTCACCTGAAACTTCGGCTGTCGCCACATCTAAGGCAATCGAAATCCCCGATGTGAATGTACAACTCGACTTTGCTGAACTGGAAAAAACCACTGCTGCCATTGAGCTTGCCCTTAAAAATACTGAACAATTGCAGTTAGCGGCAGCAATGCAAGCGCGCCAGAGGACCGAGCAGATTAAGGCTGAACTGCAAAAACTTGAACAGCTTAAGCAAGAACAGTTACAAATAAAACTCTTCAAGTTAGAACAACTTAAAGAAGGGCAGTTTAATTTCAGCGCCCATATTGCAGAGCCTTTACGAGTAGAACCGCTCTCGATTTTACCGCCCAAAGCCCCAACATCCCCTGTGGCACCCACTGAAATAGCAGAGAACGAAGGAGTCTCGAGTTTAACTTTAGGTGAAGGTTTACTGGTGTTATTGCTCGCTTGTGGCGCGTGTGGCCTAAGTGTCGCTTGGTTAACACGGTATCTGGGTCGTAGCTTGGATTCCCTCGAAATAGGTCTGCTGAACTTTAGCGATAATGATTTTAGTGTGAGTATTCCAGAACATGGTGAAGGTCAGCTACAAACCTTGGCCCAGTTATTTAATTATTCTGCGGCAAAATTACGCCAAGAAAGGCAATACATTTACCAGCGAGAGTTGTTGCTGGATAAGGTGATCCAAAGCTCTCCCAACGTGATGCTATTGCTCGACGACCATCAGCGACTCATTTACGCCAACGATGCGGCGCGTCACCTATTCCATAAAAAGGGCAAAATGGAAGGCTTGAGCCTAGATGAATTGCTGCTGGACTTGCCCGAGGTATTGGCCTTGGCGCTTAAACATGAAAAGAACGGCCTCTTTGCTATGGGCGAAGATGATGTGGAAACTTGGTATCTGAGTCGTGGCCAATTTTTATTGAATAACCAACAACATAACTTGATATTGCTCAAGCAGATGACCCGTGAGCTTAATCGTCAAGAGGTGGCAGTGTGGAAGAAAGTGATCCGCATTATTAGCCATGAACTCAATAACTCAGTGGCGCCCATCGCCTCTATGGTGAACTCGGGGCGTTTACTGACTAAAGATCTGGATAATCCAAAACTTAAGCTGATTTTCGATACCATAGAGAATCGCACTGGCCATCTGAGTCAATTTATCTTTAACTATGCCCGCTTTGCTAAGTTGCCGCTCCCACAGCGACGTCAGGTCAATTGGACACAATTTACGACTCAGTTAACCCAGCATTATCCCTTTAAACTTACGCATGATTTGCCTGAAAACGATGGTTATTTCGACCAAGGACAGATGGAGCAAGTGCTACTCAACTTGCTTAAAAACGCCCATGAATCGGGTTCAAACCCAGAGGATGTCACCCTGTCGATTCGGCAGCAAACCTTAGTGGATGGTGCAGGTTTTAGCATTGCGATCGAGGATCGCGGTACTGGCATGTCAGGCGAAGTTTTAGAGCAAGCGCTGTTGCCGTTTTACTCGACGAAACAATCGGGTACTGGGCTTGGATTACCTCTGTGCCGTGAAATTATCGAAGCCCACGATGGCAGTATTAGCATGCATAATCGTAGCGACGGTGGCCTGTTGGTTCGGCTGTGGTTGCCACAATAATCCCCATGCCTTGTATCAATACCGCAATGCGACCTTAGGGTCGCATTTTTATTGCCTCTTGATCCGTTCGTTGACCCTATGACTCTTGCCTTAACCGCCTCTTAGCGTATTAGCCAAATGGGCTATTTTTGCCATTTTACCTTAGCTCTTCGGGCTAATTTGCCCCCTCGCATAATGACGGGAGATCTTTAACCCTGTTAACCTGCTTTATCGAAAATTGACGCTAAAACTCCCGTTGTGAAAACAGAGGTTGGCGCGGTTTTAAGGTTCGATTAAAAGGTAAAGGAGGGATAAGTGAAACAGTTAAAACAGCGTCTGCTTACTTACGTTTTATGTCCATTCCTGCTGCTGGCTTCCCCTATCACTCTTGCCGACAACGACATTGAAATTAGTGGCTTAGTGATAGATAGAACCTTGACTCGGTTTGGTAAGGATTTTGGCTTCTACTACTCAAGCTATTGGCGCGAGCTGCCCTTTACCCAAGGCTTTAACGTGACCTTGTATGAGACAGTGTTTCCGCAGGCGGGGACGGTTTTAAGCTTAGAAGTCAACGGAACACGGATTTACACTACCCATTTTGGTCGTCGTGCAAATCCGGTTAAAGAGAGTGCAGAGCAGGCGATTTTGATCACGATTGATTATTTAGCGCAAGTCAGAGCCAATGCAATAACAGGTGATTTTTCAGGAACATCGGACGATTTTTAGGATAATAATAATGACATACAGGACGTTACTTGCCCTTGTCACGCTATGTGTGGCAAGCAGTGGCCAAGCCACTGAATTGATCTATACGCCAGTGAATCCCAGCTTTGGCGGCAATCCACAAAATGGGGCTTTTCTATTAAATAAAGCCCAAGCGCAGAATGACAATAAATCTACCTCTACCGAGAAGGACTTTGTCACCCGTTTTAAAGAATCTCTAGAGCGTAATATCATTAACTCGATCACCCGTGGCGTCGCCGATGGTGAAATTACCGACGGTGTTTACGATACCGGTGATTTTCGGATTGAAGTGGCTTCTACGGGAAATGGCGTGATGCTAACTATTACTAATACTGAAACCGGTGAAGTCACTGTGATTGAAATGCCAACATTCGGAGGAGTCAACTAATGGCCCGTCTAGTGTTAGTGAGTTTATTACTGTTAAGCATGTCGGCCTGTAGCTTGATCCCTAAACCCGATTTGAATATCACGCCTGCCGAGGTTAACCCCTTGAGTGAAGTGATGCGTGGGCTGCAAACTCAACCAGGACCTAAGTTTCCCATTCCAGTTGCTGTGTATTCCTTTCGCGATCAAACTGGCCAATATAAACCACAGGCGAACGTGAGTTCGTTTTCGACCGCCGTGACTCAGGGCGCAACCTCTATGTTGATGCAGACCTTGCTCGATTCTAAATGGTTTACCCCAGTGGAACGTGAAGGGCTACAAAACCTGCTGACCGAGCGCAAAATTAGTAATAAACAGAGCGGTACTAAGGGCGATGAAGTGCCCGTATTATCCACCGCCAGATTGTTACTCGAAGGTGGCGTCATTAGCTATGAGACTAACACCAGCACAGGCGGTAGTGGTGTCGAATATTACGGCATTGGCGCTTCGGAAATGTATCGTGAAGATCAGGTGACCATTTATCTGCGCGCCGTCGATGTGCACACAGGTAAAGTGATGATGTCGGTCTCGACCAGCAAACGTGTTTTATCCCAAGAAATGCGTGCGGGCTTATTCCGTTATACCAGTTTAAATCGCCTCGCCGAGGCAGAAATCGGTTTTACCACTAACGAGCCAGTACAGTTTTGCGTGTTGCAAGCCATTGAATTAGCGGTCGCTGAGCTGATTGATAAGGGCATTAAGCAAGGCTACTGGAGTCCAACTCAAGTCACCCAGCCAGTAGAGAAAGCGCAGGAATTGAGTCAAAGTTAGACGCTAGACGTTGGAGTTAGATATCGCAGAAAGCAGCCTCTGCTTTATCTCTTAGTCACTATCTGTGTGAAGACGTAAAAGAAAACCGAGCCAGTTAAACTGACTCGGTTTTTTATTGGATTAATTTCTGCAGTGGGTGGGCGTTGGCTTTGTTGTGGGTCATGTGATGTTAGTCCGCTTGCATGGCCTTCCAAAACAGTTCAAAACTGGCATCGCGGTACGTTTTATTCACGCCTAAGTGCGGGTTATCAATAAAAAATCGGGTTGCCGCTAGATATTGGCCATGGCAGTTTTCTAGCATCAGCTCCAGCGGATAGTGGGCGATTAATCCCTCTATTTGCCCTTGCTTAATCAGCTCGCTAATAAAGCCTAAGATGCTGTTCATCGCCTGATCGCGCACCTTAGCCGCAATCATGGGTGACATGGAATATTGCTGAAAAAACAGCTGTTTGACAGGGTTATCCAGCGACCAATCAATTGCACTTTGCCATAGCTGTAGGGCATTGAGTTTAAGATCGCTGCCATTATGAGTGTTTAGCAGCAAGGCATCGGCAAACTCTTGTTTTATTGTTAGAAATAAAGATTCCATCAAGGCTTCCTTGGAAGGGAAATGATGGAACAAGGTGCCCGTTGCTACACCTGCTTGCTTAGCTATCGAAGCGGTGGACGTGCCATGAAATCCTTGGCTGACAAAGAGCGCTAAGGCAGTGTCGAGAATGGCTTGGCGTTTATCTGTCATGGTTTTAATGGCTTGTGTTGTTGATGGCTGATTCAAGATTTATCCCCCAATGACTAGCGCAAAAATAGCTTCATTAAGATGCGCTGGATAACAGTGCCGTAGGGCGGGTGGACAAATTTGCCTGTGTTGAATCGGCCTCGGCTAAGCACAGTTTTAGCGTGGCTGAAGGTTAAAAAGCCTTCCTTGCCATGGTAATGCCCCATTCCTGACGGGCCGATTCCGCCAAAGGGCGCATCGTCGGCGGCGACATGGAACACGGTTTCGTTAATGCACACGCCGCCAGAATGAGTCTGTTGGAGGATTTTTTGCTGACTTTTCTCATCGAAACTCATCACATACAGCGCTAGCGGTCTTGCTCTGTGGTTGATGTACTGAATCGCTTCATCTAAGGTGTCGTAACTAATAATCGGTAACAATGGGCCAAAAATTTCTTCTTGCATCAATAGCATATCTTCACCGGTATTCGTGATTAGCTGAGTCGCGAGTTTGCGATGCTGGCTATCTATGGCTTCGTCCGTCGCCGAGATAATATGGGCACCCTTAGCTTTCGCATCTTCGAGCACTGTCATAAGGCGGTCAAACTGACGGGTATTAATGATGCTGCCGTAGTCTTTGTTGTGGTTTATCGCGCCGTACATGGCATTAAATTTAGTTCGGTAGGCGGCAATAAATTCATCCACTTTTGATTTTGGACATAGAACATAATCCGGTGCGACGCAGATTTGTCCGGCATTCAAACACTTACCATAAATCATTCGTTCTACTGCTATCTCAAGCGGCATATCGGGGGCGATAATGACTGGCGATTTACCGCCCAATTCGAGTGTCACTGGGGTGAGATTATTGGCTGCAGCACGCATCACATGACGGCCAACTGTGGTCGAACCGGTAAAGAGTAAATGATCAAAGGGTAGGGCTGAAAACGCTGCGGCGACATCGGCTTCACCTTCTACAACTGCCACGTGGGACTCATCGAAGACGTGTGCCAGTAGTTGTTTGATCACTTGGTTAGTTGCAGGGGTGAATTCGGACATTTTTAGCATGGCGTGATTACCCGCCGCGATGGCGGTCACTAGCGGGCCAATTGATAGCATGACGGGGAAGTTCCACGGCACTATGATGCCGATAACGCCCACAGGCTGATAATGCACAGTGACTTTGGCTGGGGCGAGCAAGATCCCCGCATGGCGAGCGCTGGGTTTGAGCCATTTTTTTAGATTTTTCAAACTGTAATTGATGTTGTTGATGACTGGCATAATGTCTGATATTAGGCTGTCATCAATCGATCTATGGCCATAGTCTTGGCTTAAGGCTTCGACTAAAGGCGTTTTAAATTGCAGTATGGCCGCTTTAAGTCGAGTTAATTGCTCCACTCGCGTAGCGTAGTTTGGATTCGGCGCCGCTAAATAACTGCTGCGTTGGCGTTGGAGCAATTGAGTCAGTGGCGAGGCATTAAGCTGTTCGGTGGCCATATTCATAGTGGTCGCTCCAAGGGAAATGGTAGGCTGAGTCTTATTCGGTACTTTATTTAACTAATCGTCTCGATTGAGTCTTTTATTAAATCAGTACCGACTGATTAGTCGGTTTATCCTAGCTTGCTTAGTGAGATGGTGCAAGTTATCTGATGTATTTTTGAGCAAGATCACGGCTTATTGAGGCGTTAGCTTTTACACTAATTCAAGGGTTGTTGCATAAGGAGTATGTATGGCATTGTTAAAGCACGGAATTACGATTGGTATTGAACGCTATGGTGATGATGATTTTTTTGTTGCCTTTAAGGCCATCGGTACTTTAACTCATCAAGACTACGAAATGATGGTGCCAGTGTTGGAGTCGGCACTGGCGGGCGTAAAAGATCCTGATATCTTCGCCTTAGTGGATGTGACCGAGTTAGATGGCTTGGAATTACAGGCTGCTTGGGATGATCTGAAACTTGGGGTGAAGCATATTCGTCATTTCGAGAAAATAGCCATAGTCGGCAAAACGACTCTGCAGGAAGTGTTGGCTAAATTGGCAAACTGGTTTACGCCTGCTGAGGTCAGATTTTTTGTTGATAATGGCGACGCCGTTGCTTGGTTAAAAGACTAGTTACTCAGTAATCCATTAGCATCATAGAAGGAGTACAGAATATGCGTACAGGTCAAATACTCTGGCCCACAGATTTTTCGGAAACTGCGGCCCATGCACTGAGTTATGCCATTGAAATGGCTAATCTATACCATGTAGGACTCAAAATTTTACATGTAGTTGAACAGCCGATCGGTGATGAAAACTTTATGATTCTATCGATCACTCCAGAAGAGTTGGCTAAGAGCATGGAGGACGCGGCCGCAATTAAGATGCAGGCGCTGTTAGCCGGGTTAAACACTGAGCTTCCTGTCACGACCTTGATCCGCCGTGGCGATCCTGTGTATCAAATTTTAGAAGAGGCCAACAGTAAAGATATTGGCATGGTGGTGATAGCGAGCCATGGCCGAACTGGGATTTCGCATTTTTTACATACTAATGTCGCAGAAGCGGTCGCTAACGGTGCGGCTTGTCCTGTGCTGGTGGTGAAATAACTGAGTTAGTAGCTTGACTCAATAAACCCGAAGGACGCTTATTGCGTCCTTTCTTTTTGATTGATAAAGAATATTTAATTGAAATGGGTACGCAAGAAGCATAGCTAACTACTATAAATTAGTGGTATTTTGGCTTTAATAGATAGCCTGATTAAAACTCAAATGATGGATAAGCTTATGCGTACTCAAGAAGTGTTATGCCCTACGGATTTTTCATCCACCGCAGCCCATGCGCTCAAATATGCGGTTGAAATGGCTAATCTTTATCATGTCGATATTCGATTGTTGCATGTGACAAGTCCTGCCCGTGGCGCCCATTGCTATGGTATTGCGGTTGATATTCCCGCCACATTGGAAAATGAGCTGCAAGCTTTTGTCGATGCAAAAATGCAAAGCATACAGCAGGAAATGCAACAAGGCCTCACCGAGGGGCTCAATATCAAGCTCGTGGTGCGTCATGGTGATGCGATTGACGAGATTTTAGCGGAAGCCGTCGATGTAGGTATGGTGGTGATTGCTAGTCATGGTAGCAGCGGCTTAGCGGATTTTTTAAAGCCACATGTCACACAAGATATTGTTAAGTATGCTAAGTGCCCTGTGCTGGTGGTGAAATAAAGCGCTTAGATAAGACTTAGTAAGAATCGTTTTTAATGATTTTAGGTTCTGTTAATTTGGTCGACGCCTCAGCTTCAGTCTCGAAGGACATCAGGCGTCGATACTTTTCCTGCAAGGCCACTAAGCTACCATCTTGGGTAATTTGTTTGAGTCCCACATTAAAATCATCCCGAATTTGTTCACTGAGAAAGGCAAACTTGTATTCTGTTGGTGGAAATATTTTGTGGCAAATGGCCTGTTGTTTTAAATCTTTCTCAGTGAGTTTTCCCTCAAGGTAAGCCTGCTTTAAGTAATATTTGAAGATGTTTTTATCCATCACTACGACATCGGCCCTGTGTTTCATCAGCATATAAACCTGCTGCACTTGCCTTGCTTGTTCTTGGTAGCCGCTATTAGCCTTAGCCATTTTGGCAAATTCTTCCCCCAATAACGATGATGCACGCTGAAAGGAAACGACTTGCTTGTTATTTAAGTCGTCTATGTTGTTGATAGTAAAATTATTATCTTCTAGGCTAATAGCGCAGTTTTGGTAGGTTATCGCAACATTGGAGTAAAAGACGTTGTCGAGCATGCCATCTTTAATGTTGATGATACCATCGAGTTTACCTTCCCTGAGTTCATGGAATGTACGCGCCAGTGGTAAGTATTGGATAGAAGCGGTATGGCCTTTAACAGCGAGGGCTTGGTTTAGTAATTCGAGTTCGATTCCGCTATTGGTTTCTTGGATAACATAAGGTGGAATAGACAGGCTGACACCTATCTTAATTTCTGCTGCTTGGCAAAGCTGAGCGCCGCATAAGGTGAGAAACCCCATCAATTTAAAGCGGTTACAACGAGCCTCTGAGCTATTTGGCTTATTTAGATTTTGCGTCATAAGTTACCAATACCTCCGCGGTACACACTTACAGCTGTGTTTGTTACTCGCCAGTCTTTCCATGACTCGATTGAGTAAGTGTAGTGTGTCTGTGAACTCAGCACGGTTGTATTTATTCAAATACGCTAAACAATGAGCGAATTAAAAAGATGAGCCAGGTTCACGCAGAAAGGCAATTTCCTCTGCTGTCGATTCTCTGCCTAAGATGGCGTTTCTATGTGGATAGCGACCAAATCTGTCGATAATTGCCTTATGCCGCAGTTCAAACGCTAAGTTGGCCATCGCCGCTTCGCGATTAAACAGTTTAACCGCGACTTGATGGATCATGGCTGACTCGCTGTGCATATAGGGCATAAAGAGAAAGGGCACTTGCTTAGGTTTAATTGCTAAATCAATCTGTTGGGCAACGGCTTCTTGGGCGAGCACTAAGGCGATGGTATCAGCTTCGAAAGCGGCAGGCGTATCACGGTAAATATTACGGGAGAATTGGTCGAGCACTATGATCTCCGCTAATCGGCCTTGGGGTGTGACTCGCCAATGGGAAAGCTCACCACGTTTAGCTTGAGCTAATATGTCCCCAAAACGCTGTTTGATTTGTTCATCAAATTCAACATCTTTAATCCACCAAAGCTTTGGCTCAATTTCTTCAAACCAAAATGTCAGTATTTGATCGGCTGTAATTGTCTGGCTCATCTTAGCGTTCCCTCATAGGTGGTGAGTGACATTACAAATAACAGTTGTTGGGGGAGGATGACAAGTCGTTTCGCTTGATTTAGGGGGAGATTAGTTATCTGAATAATTGGTCGCTCAGCGGAAGTATTTAGTGTTGGCTATTGCCTTATTGACTGAATATAAAGTAGTTTTGATGATAATTACTTTTGTCTCCAGGCAGGTCATTCTATGTCACCTTCAATGCCAGTATCCCAACAGGTTTCAAAGCAACATAAGGCGTTTTTGCGTAAGCTCTATTTAGCGCACTTAATGGATGACGATCGCCATAATCTTTTATCACTCAATAAGTTAACTGGAATGCCGCGCCGCACCTTACAGGATGCCATCGCCGCATTTGAGGATATAGGTATTCGGGTCGAGTTTGTGCAGGAAGGAAGCCGTAACAATTCAGGCTATTACCGCATAGTGACGTGGGGCCCAATCAGCAGCGCTTGGGTTGATACCCATCTAAGTGAAATCGCCGATCTGATAGGTGTTGTTGAGATCGGCGAAACCGCAGTGTGAAGCGGTCAGTTTTAAGTTCGGCAATCACGTCATAAAAAAATAGGCGGCAAATCCTGCCCAACTTAACAGTAGTAGGGCGATGGCAACCCAAGTGGCACGGGTGAACTGGCTTTGGGAGTCGAAGGCTTCGTCAGCATCGTCTAGATCATTGATGTCATTCACTGTGCGAGATTTCGCTTTCAACTGTTGTTTACGGACTTTATCCCGCTCACGGGCTTTGGCTTTAAGCAGTTTTTTATACTCGGCGATGCCTTTTTCAATCCCTTGGGCAATGAGCTTAGTTTGCTCTTTGGTTTGTCCTAGCTTTTGGGTGGCTTTGGCTGCGACCAGTGCTTCTTGCTGAGTTTCTGTCGAGATAGTGGGTTTCATCTGGATTCTGCCTGATTTAACGCGACTTAAGTTAACGCGACTTAAGTGAATGCGGCTTAAGTTAATGCGGTTTGAGTTAACGCGCCTGCGGCTGAAATATACTCGTGAATACGAGAGTCAATATGCCCGCGAAGCTGCTCGCTAATTCGTTAGTAATAAGCGAGCGAAAAGTGTCATAGCCAGATTATACCCACATTAGACATTAAAACTTACAGCCAATATCTTCATTTCATTAAAAAATCAGCGGATGCCCGCCCTGTGGAGCAGCAAGGTACACAGGTTCATAGTCCCATACTTCACGAATGGTATCGACCGACAAGGCTTTTGCTGGCGTGCCTTCGCTTACGATTCGCCCTTGTTTTAATACGATTAATTGATCGCTATAGCGAGCGGCTTGGTTGAGATCATGCAATACCACTATCACAGTGTACGCCTGTTGATGAGCTAAGTGTTGGGCTAACTCAAGCACTCTGTGTTGCTGGGCGAGATCTAATGCCGATGTTGGTTCATCCAATAATAGTATGGGTGGGAACGGCGATTGACTGAGCTGAGTCAAAACGCGGGCGAGCTGGACTCGTTGTTTTTCGCCGCCAGAGAGGGTTGGATAACTGCGCTTAGCCAGATGAGATAAGCCCACTTGCGCTAGCTGTTCGGCAACTAAGGTTTCCCCCTCTTTATGACTAATGGTTAAGGGGTAAAGACCCATAGCGACCACTTCAGATACTGTGAAGGGAAACGTAAGACTGGCGTGTTGTGGCAGCACGGCTAAGGATTTTGCCAGCTCGCCCCTAGGCCAATCCGCCAGTTGGCTATGGCCTAGACGGATACTTTGCCTTGGTGTGCTGATTTCTTGGCAAAGGGCTTTGAGTAGCGTCGATTTACCCGCGCCATTGGGGCCGAGTAGGGCGGTTACTGCACCGGGTTTAAATTGCACATTTATATCGCTGAGCACCATTTTCTGCCCAATGCTGACATCGAGCTTGCTAATGCTGAGCTTGGTGCGTTCAAACTGCGCATGGGTTGAATGAGTTAGATGCGCTCTTGGGGCTAATATTGAATCTGATCTTGATTCTGATTTTGCATAGGAAGTGGCAGTCATAACGCCTCGCTTAGATGAGCTTACTGCGTTGTTGCAGTAGTAAGAAGATGAAGAATGGCGCACCTATGATGGCGGTTACTAATCCAACGGGTAACTCTGCTGGTGGTAAGAAGGCGCGGGCGCCGATATCGGCCAAGGCTAATAGGGCGGCACCTAAAAGTGCGCTGATGGGCAGCAGTTGGCGATGATCTGGCCCTAACATCATCCGCACTAAATGCGGTACCACTAGGCCGATGAAGCCAATAATGCCTGTCGCCGCGACACTTACGCCAACGCCTAAAGCGCAAAGTAAAATGAGTCTCAGCTTAAGCTTATCGACATCTATCCCTAAGTGACGCGCTTCGGATTCACCAAGTAGCAAGGCATTGAGCGCCGCCGCATCTTGGCGAAATCGCCAGCTTAGTAATGCTAACGTCACGAGGCACAGGCTGACATACATCCACTGCGCACCTGCTATCGAGCCCATTTGCCACAAGGTTAAATCACGTAGCGCCATATCGTTAGCAAGGTACGTGAGCATGCCAATTCCTGCGCCTGCCAGTGCCGCAATAGCAACCCCTGATAGCAGTAACAACACGACCGATGTTCCGGTTGGGCTACTGGCGAGGCGATAGACAACAAGGGTGGTGATTAAACCCGATACAAAGGCACTGATGGGGATCATGAATGGATTTACATTGGGTAACAGCACGATACAGATGGCCGCGCCAAGAGCTGCGCCAGATGACACCCCGATAATACCGGGATCGGCCAAGGGATTACGAAACAGTCCCTGCATCACAGCGCCGCACTGGGCGAGCGTAGCGCCTACCGCCAGTGCCAATAATGTCCGTGGCAGGCGCACAGTGTTGACCACCAGTTGCTCGTGGGGCGCAATATTGCCTATGTTTTGCTGAGTCGCCCAATTAAGCACAGCGCTTAGGGCATCCACTAGGCTGATACTGACCGGCCCTGTGCTGACCGAGAGTAAGCAGCTTAGGGCTAACAGTGTGACTAAACCGGGCCAGAGCCAGCGATTGAGGAACATCTCAACTATCCTTTCTATTTTTATCAGATGACTCATAAGTTGTGTGAGTCAGTGGTGCAAATCAGTGAGTCCGATGAGTGACGGTATTCGTTACTATGCAGGCTACTGATTTTGTTTGAGCAACGTGCTA
This sequence comes from Shewanella septentrionalis, assembly GCF_025370265.1. NCBI lineage: Bacteria > Pseudomonadati > Pseudomonadota > Gammaproteobacteria > Alteromonadales > Shewanellaceae > Shewanella > Shewanella septentrionalis. Next base: position 149,812 of record NZ_JAMTCC010000007.1, read on the forward strand.
GCAAGCGTATCGGCGGCGCTAATGGCGCTGATGCCTAAACCGCCGAGAAGGGCTTGCGGCGCGAGTGTTTGTATATGGCCATTTTTACCCGCAGGAGTATGAGCGAGTAGCGGCATCTCTTTCATCAGTTCTTGGGCAATGTGCGCGTTGGTTTGCTCGGCGGGTTTATCGCTGCGCTTTGACAGTAAAATAATGTCGGGCTGCAAGGATAAAATCCCTTCCTGAGACATACTTTTGTAGCCATCAAACTCGGCAATATTCTGTGCGCCCGACAGCGCGATAATGGTATCTGCGGCAGTGCCTTTACCGCCAACCCGTGCGCCACGGCCTTCTTGTAGCAGCATAAAGAGGATTTTTGGCTGAGCGCCAGCATCGCTTATTTGCTGTTTTTTATCCGCTAAGCTTTGCAGTTGTTGATGTAAGTCCTGCTTTAACTTAATGGCATTATCTGGACGGTTGAGTAATTGACCTAAGGTATCCACATTGCTCATTAGTTGCGGCTCATCGTTCGTTGCGGGTAACTGCACAACTTGGATATTGGCTTGTTTCAATACATTGAGCGTGGTCTCAGGCCCCATAACATCCGAGCCGACAACCAGTGTTGGCGAGAGGGCGATAATGCCTTCGGCGGAGAGCATTCTGTGATAGCCAAGCTTAGCCACATGGGCTAAACCTTCAGGTACATAGCTGGTGGAGTCGATAGCGACCAACTCATTGCCCGCATCGAGGGCGAGCACTAGCTCAGTGACGCCCGTGCCCGCACTCACGAGTCTTATCTCACTTTCAGTACTTTCCACATCGGGCTCAGCACTAAAGGCGCTGGGCGATAGCAAAGCCGACAATGCAGAGACGATAACTACCACTTTGCTTAATGATATTTTAGTTGCTTGAAACAACATGGTTAAACTCCTCATAAAAACTGGTTAGCCACAGGCTTAGATACTGTTTTTAGTCTCTGACTTTCAAAATCTTGGCTTTAAAAATCAGTACATTAAATCCAGAAAAGTAAAGCAATGCTTTACGGCCTGCATCTTTTGTTTTGGTTATGGTTTTCGCCAGAAAGGCAATATTAGTTGTGTCTCTGATTCATTATTTAGCTTGCCTATTTGGCTTTGGGGCAGATAGCGAGTTAGGCAAGGCGCTAATGCTCCATTAAAATTTGGGTCTGGCTGATGGACAGCGTCTGCAACAGCGCGAGCAGTTGCATCAAAGGTTCCACGGGCGCGGCCTTATCGGCGGCAATAACAACGGTCGCCTCTGGCATAGTCTTAAAATGTGCGGTAAACGCGGCGGTAAAAGTCGCTAAATCATCAAATGTCTCACTATCTATTGCCCAATAAGGCGCTGTCGCCATGATATTGATGGCAATCGTTGGCTTGTTGTCGACTGCCGTGATGGCCGAACTTGGGCTTTGTGGCACATCTACCGGCAAACTCAATAATTGGCTATTTGCCGTCAGCAGTAGAAATACCAACACGATAAAAATAATGTCGATTAACGCGGTTAAATCTAGGCTTGGAAGTTGCTCAGGCGAAGCAATGCCAGTCTGCGAACGCTGTGATGCATCTGCACTTATCATGTCTGTGACTCAATCTGAGTATGGGAGTTGAATGCCGACTTTTGCTCAGTGCTGCTAGAGCGACTCTTGCTGCTGACTTTGCTGAATGCTTGGTATTGATTGTTATCGATTGAAATATCTTCGATACCCGCCAACCACAGATTGAGTTGATTGAGCACGTGCCCTGCGCGCAGACATTGTCCTTGAGCCCAAATGCCAAATAGATGGGCGGCGGTAATCGCGGGCACGGCGATAATAAGCCCGGCTGCTGTGGTGTTCATCGCAAGGCCAAGTCCAGCGCTGAGTTGCGCTGGGGTAACTGGGCCTTGTGATTGCCCAAGCTGGGCAAACATGTCGATGAGTCCTAATACTGTGCCAAGTAGGCCGAGTAATGGGCTGATAATGCCAATCACTTGCAGAACCTTAAGCCCGGCTTGCAAGTCGCGTTGCTGTTTGTTGAGCCACAGACTGAGCAATTCTTCCCTTAGCACTTTGGGCTGGTGGACTTGTTTGAGTAACAAAGTAGCGCCACGGGCGAGTAAATCTTGTTGTGCGCTGGTTTGTGCGAGCAGCACGCTGACGTTTTCAGTGGTCGCCGCCGAGCTTGATTGACGCAATGCCTTTATCCAAGCCTGTTTTTTGGGCCAGATTGACAGCAGAGTTTGATGCAAAAACAAGGCGCTACGTTCAAGGCAGATCATCAAAGCTAAAAAAGCACATAACAACAAGGGCCAAGTCAGCACGCCAAGTTGTGTCTGTAGGGTTGAGAAATCAGTTACGGGCATTAAGCCTCTCCAATCGATTGAAAAATCAGTTTTATATGTCATTGAGTGAATCAAAAAGTGAGCTTTACTATGGCTAGCTTTTCAGCAATAAGATTAAGGCCCGCTAGTTAAGCGCGAAACGAATCGGCACTCTGACCTTGTAATGACTCGCTAGCCTTGGCGTCGGCGCCGCAAATTGCCAGTTCTCAACTGCAGCAATTGCTGCCTGATCAAGCAGGCTAAATCCTGAGCTTTTTACTAACGTCAGCGCCAGTTGCTCGCCAAGTTCGTTAAACATCACTTCTATGGTTGCAGTGCCTTCGAGTCCTTTCTTACGCGCTATTCGCGGATAAGTCGGTTGTGGTGGCGCTGTAGCAAACAGCGGTTTGGCTAATTCCACTATGTTGGTTTGGAGGCTGTCGTTAACTGGGGCATTGTCAGATGCTGCACCGGCTACATTTTGGGGCGTTTTTGCATTTAGTTCGGCAGTGTTAGTAATTAAATCCGTTAGTTCTTGTGCTGTTTTAGGCTCTGTTTTTAGCTCTAATTCTTGCTCTACATGTTCGGACCGCTTGTGTGCTAAAGCGCTCGTCCCTGATGGAGTTGTATCTGGATGACTTTGAGTCGTGGTTTTTTCGATTGAAGGTTTCTTAGCTAACTGGCTGTCAATTCTTTGTTCAGCTTTGGGTTTTTCAACGGCCTCGATAACTGTCTTATCGACAGATTCTGCTGTTGATACTTTTCGCACTGTGTTGTTTACAGTGGCTATTTTGGCGTCTGTTTGAGTGGGCTCAATACTGACGTTGCTGCTTGCAGAGCTTGTTGCAGCAGTCAAATTAAGTGTGACACGATTTGCGCTCGGAGCGTTCGCCACTTGATTTACACTCGATGCTTGGGCGCTTTGCTGCATAGTGATAGCGGGTTGCGAGGCGATAACCCCCGTTTGTATGGCAACAGTTAACGCGCCAAAGGCAAGATATCGTTTTGGTGTCACAGCAACCTCTTTTCCCCAATAAAGCACTTCTGCTCATTTATCTTCGCTAATTAAGATATCTCAATATAAACAAGATCGCAAATGATAATGATTTGTATTTGATCTATTTTATTATCTCAGGTAGAGTGCCTGCAATAGCTCGAATGAGCGCTTAAAAAAACAGCTAAACCGGTAATTCATCCTACTTTATGGGGACTGATTACCTTGGACTCGATTAGGAAGGGGCTCAAGTTTGCAAGAGCCAAATTTGGAATGGAACATCTATAACAGACTAAATCTTAAAAGGATTGGCGTCTGGAAAGAGAGTCTGGGGTCAGTATTGAATTGCACGGATATAGCTGATTATCACTTGAGGATGAAGAGATGAAGAAAAAGCCGTTAGTGATCGCAATGGCGATAGCACTGAGCAGTACGGCCCTAAGTTTTACGTTAGCGGCAGAAGAAAATGTTAAGCCTGTTGTGCAAGGTGATGCGGATAAAAAACTCGTTACGACAGAGTTTGATGAAGTGCTAGTAAGCGCAACCCGCATCAGCGAGAAATCCTCCGAAACCAGCCGCAGCGTAGCCGTGGTGGGTGAAGAGCAACTTGCGGTTGCTCAAGCATCATCCGTGGCTAATGCCCTTAAAAACGAGGCCAATATTACGCTGACAAATGGCCCAAGAGCTTCATCTCAAGGGGTTGAAATCCGTGGTTTAAGTGGCAGTCGAGTACTGCAAACTATTGACGGAGCAAGACAAAATACCGACTCTGGCCACAGAGCAACTTTCTTTATGGACCCTGAGTTACTGAAATCCATTGAAGTGCTGCGCGGTCCAGCCAGTAGTTTGTGGGGCAGTGGCGCACTGGGTGGTGTCGTCGCGCAAAATACTAAGTCGGCACAAGACTTTTTAGCGCCAGATGAGACCTTTGGTGGCTATTTCAAACAAGGTTATGAAACCAATGGCTCGCGCACTAAAACCAGTGGCGCGATTTATGGTCGACAAGACAGTATCGATTGGTTATTGAACGGCTCTTACACCGACTCTAACAATATCAAAACCGGTAATGACGAAACCCTCAGCAACAGTGCATCTCATGGCAGCAGTGGTTTAGCTAAATTTGGTTGGCAAGCCGATGAAGCATCACGCTTAGAGTTATCTGCTAGAGTTAATAAGATCAATGAATTAGTGCCAAGTAATCCTTCTGCGGCAGCCAGTAATTCAGTGCCTTTGGTGCGTCGCAAGACAGACGATCAAAATATCACCTTAGATTACAGTTTTAATCCTGCCAATAACCCGTATCTGGATACTAAGATGCAAGTGTATTGGAACAGTACCGACTACGATGAAGACCGTATTACTAAGGGCCAGCTAGACAGCACTGAGTATCGCACTGTGGGCATTAACCTCAATAACAGTTCGCGCTTGGGCAATACTTTGTTGACCTACGGCGTTGATGGCTTTCGCGATACCATAGAAACGACGCGTGATGATTCGGGTCAAGTGGGCCAGCGTCCGGGAAATATTGATGGTGAAACCACAGTATGGGGCGCTTTTATGCGGGCAGATATTGAGCTGACTAAGACGTTAAATCTGGATGCGGGTCTGCGTTATGACAGCTTTAAAAATGACAGTAACAACCTCAATTTATCCTCCGATGATAATGAGTTATCGCCATCGCTAGGGCTAGTTTGGCAGACTCAATCTTGGTTGACCTTAAGTGCCCGTTACGATCAAGCCTTCCGCGCACCTTCGGTAGAGGAAATGTATTCTAGCGGCACCCATTACTGCATTCCACCTATTCCGGGATTCTTGCCCCAAGGTCTATGCAACACCTTTGCGACCAATCCGGATCTAAAGTCTGAAAAAGCCCGTAACAAAGAAATCAAAGCAGACTTACGTTTCAGTGAGTTAGCCGGTGATGATGAATTAGCATTGACGTTCAACATCTTCCGTAACGATGTGGACGATTTCATCGTGCAGCAAGTGTCTAATCCTTGGCATGGTATTCCTGGGTTCGAGCAAACGACCTCATGGAATAACGTCGAAGATGCGCGTTTAACTGGCTTTGAAATTAGCGGTCGTTACCGAATTGGCCAAACTCGCTTAGCAATGAATTATGGCCAAACCCATGGTGAAGATCGTAAAAATGGCGGCGATATTGAAGGTATACCCGCCAATAAATTTAACGTCGATTTATCCCAAGGCATTATGGAAGGCGACATGAAGCTCGGCACTCGCGTCACTTATGTGGCGACGCAGTCGAATACGCCTGATGGCTTCAAAGTGGCGAAATACGACGATTACACCCTATGGGATGTGTATGTTGCGTGGGAGCCGACTATGGGCGCGATGGCGGGTGTGAGAGTGGATTTCGCCATCGAAAACATCGGCGATGAGAAGTACCAACAAGCGTGGCAAACCTTGTATCAACCGGGTCGTAATATGAAGTTATCGGCGCGCTATATGTTCTAAGCCCAGCATTAAAGTGCTGACTTCCGTTTCGGCAAATGCTGAGTGTTAAATCTGAGCAAGCGGTAAACGGGAGCCAGCGTTTAATGCCAAGCCACTCAATAGTCACTACCGCTGGAGGCAGTAAAATGAAGATGACACTCGATAGCGAGCTCGATGTCGCGCCAGATTTAGGCTCTGAGCAACGTCAGCTAAGTGAGCAAAATCAGCCAAGTGAGCAACAAACGCAACTGCGACAACGATTTGAGCAACAAGTTGATTTAATGCCAGCGCAGCTCGCCAGTGAATTAGGCATTGCCGAGCTCGAAGTCGTTGCCGCCTTGCCGCCCGAACAAGTAGTGTTTGTCCCGTTAACTCAGCTCGATACATTACTGCAAGCCTTACCCGAATGGGGAAAGTTAACCACTATTGTGATGTTGTCGGGCAGCGTATTTGAATTTAAAGGGGATTTCCCACAGGGAAAATATGCCCATGGTTATTATAACCTTTACAGCAAGGGCGACGGTTTGCACGGGCATCTCAAATTAGATGCCATGCGTGGCATCGCTTTGATCAGCAGACCTTTTAGAGGCAGCGAGAGCCATTCGATTAACTTCTTCGGCAGCGAAGGTGAGGTCGTGTTCAAAGTGTATTTAGGTCGCGATAAACAAAGGGCGCTGTTTCCTGAACAAGTTCGCCAATTTAAAGCGCTCGCGACTGCCTTTGCCTCGGTGCAATCACACCTCTGAATTGCAGCATTTACAAAAGTATTTAAGGAACACAGCAAATGAAGCCTGAAATGACCGAACAAGAACAACGATTAAGAGACAAGCTTTTACCTGAGATAGAAGCCTTTAAACAGCAAAGGGAAACCTTGCAACTGGCCACGCTAGGTACAGATGGCCAGCCTAATGCGAGTTATGCCCCCTTCGCACTGGCTGATGATGGTTTTTATATTCTAGTGAGTGACTTAGCCCGTCATGGTCATAACTTAAAGCACTCATCTAAGGTCTCAGTGATGCTTGTTGAAGATGAAACTGCGGCCAAATCGGTTTTTGCCCGCAAGCGTTTGACCTTCGATGCGATTGCCGAGGCCGTGCCTCGTGATACGCCCGCCTTTATTAAGGGCGTTAGTGTGTTATCGGCCCGTTTTGGTGAAATGTCCGATAACCTTGCGGCATTAACCGATTTTAACTTATACAAGCTCGCGCCCCATCAGGGTCTTTACGTGAAAGGTTTTGGCCAAGCATTTAGCCTGAGCGGCGCAGAGTTGTTAGATGTGGATTGGAAGCGTGATGGCCACCATGGCACGCCCAAAACACCGGAAAATCAGCAAGTCGCTTAAGTCGTGCTAAGCGATGGCAATAAAACCAACCCGCACTCGCTGCGGGTTGGTTTTATGCTTTTCTTTTGAGTAAAACCACGCTTTGCCCTTGAATTTTCCCGCAACAGGTAGCATCTCACTGATATGCTTTAAGCAAAGCTGCGCGGTTAACGGCTTGCAGATACCCAGTTCAGGTGAATGTTATGCTTGAATTGCCGTTCCCTACCGAAGGATACCCCAGTGACAGAGCCGACCGTCGAATTAACCAAATCACCAAACCCCATTAAAGCGGGCGCAGAGCCATTGCCTGAAAAGTTAATTCCAGTCACGCCTACAATAAGCGCTGATGCTTCGAAGGTTAAACCAACCTCGGCGCAGCAAAGATCGGTATTGCCTTGGATTATGGGGTTTCTTAAACCCTACAAACTGAAAGTCGTCGCGGCGATTATTTGCTTGATGATAGGCTCGCTCGCTTGGCTATCATTGGGCCAAGGTGTGCGCTTAATGGTTGATGAAGGCTTTGTGCGCGACAATGCGCAGCGGCTGAATGAAATTATATTGTTAGTGCTTGGGATTACCGCCGTCAGTGGCACAGCGGTGTTTTGCCGCTTCTATTTAATGACTTGGCTCGGCGAGCGGGTCAGTGCCGATATTCGTCTAACTGTTTACAATCAACTGCTTAAACTTTCGCCCGCCTTTTACGCTAAGGTGCGTACTGGCGAAGTGATCTCCCGTTTTACCGCCGACTCTACCTTGCTGCAAACCGTGGTGGGCTCGAGTTTATCTATGGCATTGCGCTCTAGTGTGACGGTACTTGGTGGTTTGGTGATGATGGGCATCACCAGCGTTAAGATGACCTTATTAGTGTTATTGGCTGTACCTTTAGTGTTGGGACCGGTGATCTTTTTCGGCCGTAAAGTGCGTACGCTGGCGCGAGAAAGCCAAGACAGGGTTGCCGATCTCGGCGCTTATGTGGATGAAACACTTCATGAAATTCATACGGTACAAGCCTATGGTCATGAAGATAAAGACCGTAGCCTATTCAACACCCGCGTCGAAGATGTGATGTCTGCGGCAAGCGGTCGCATTCGTTACCGTGCCTTGCTGATCTCAACCGTGATGTTTTTAAGTATCGCGGCAATTGCTATGGTGACTTGGGTCGGTGCCCACGATGTGATGGCGGGTAAGATGACGGGCGGCGAGCTATCCGCCTTTATGTTTTACGCTGTGATGGTAGCAGGCGCTGTGGCGACCATTAGCGAAGTGATCGGTGAGATCCAGCGGGCTTCTGGCGCCGCTGAACGTTTAATCGAACTGGCTGAAACGCCAGTGGATATTCCCGTTGCAGCTCATCCTATTGCTTTACCCGCCAAGGTCAGTGGCGAGTTAGTGATAGAAGGACTCAACTTTGCCTATCCAGAGCATGATGCCTTAGTGCTAAAACAGCTCAATATGGCCATTGCCGCGGGTGAGCGGGTCGCCTTAGTCGGCCCAAGTGGCGCGGGTAAGAGTACCTTGTTCCAGTTATTGCAGCGCTTTTATGTGCCTAGCGCTGGCAGTATTCGACTGGAAGGAATTGATATTGCTAAGCTTCTGCCACAGGATTTGCGGGCGCAGTTTGCTCTGGTGCCGCAGGACTCAGTGATTTTTGCGACCAGTGTACTTGAAAACGTGCGTTATGGCCGAGTCGATGCGACTGAGCAAGAAGTGATTGATGCTTGTATTGCAGCCCGTGCCCACGAGTTTATTAGCGAGTTTACTGACGGTTATCAAACCTATTTAGGTGAGCGTGGCGTGCGACTTTCTGGTGGGCAAAAACAGCGGATCGCCATTGCTCGGGCGATTCTAGCCGACAGACCGATATTGTTACTCGATGAAGCGACCAGCGCCTTAGATGCGGTGAGCGAGCAGAAAGTGAAGCAAGCGTTGGACGTATTGATGGCGGGTAAAACTACCTTGATTATTGCCCATCGCTTATCGACGGTGATCAATGCCGATAGGATTTTTGTGTTCGATAAGGGTGAGATTGTTGCCTGCGGACGCCACCAAGAGTTGATGCAATCCAATGCGTTATATCGTGAATTTGCCAGTCTGCAATTGTTAACCGAAGAGGCCAATGCCAGCGCCTTGAATGAGACCATTTAGGTAAAATAAAACCCAGTTGCTAGCTGAAACGCTCAAGCTAGCTCACTGGGTCTTTTATTGTGCGTTTGTCTCTAAGCTCTGTTAATCAGCTTTGTCTTTAAGTACGGCACTTTAAGTGCGGTCTCTAAGCTTTATCTTTTAGCTCGCGGCGCAGAATTTTACCTACGGTACTCTTAGGCAATTGCGTCATAAATTCAATGGTTTTTGGCAATTTATAGGCGGTCAATTGCTCACGGCAATAGGTTAGAATGGCCTCTTTTGCCTGTTGATGATCTTGGCTATCATCCTTGAGCACGATAAAGGCTTTAACCGCTTCGCCCGAGTGTTCATCTTTTACTCCCACCACGGCGCATTCGATCACACTTGGATGGCTCGCCAGCACGTTTTCCACTTCGTTAGGATAAACGTTAAAGCCTGAGACTATGATCATATCCTTTTTGCGATCAACAATTTGATGGAAACCTTCCGCTGTTGCTATGGCAATGTCACCGGTTTTAAAGAAACCTTCTGGAGTCATAGCGTTGACGGTTTCATGCGGATTATTCCAATAACCCCGCATCACTTGTGGGCCACGCGCGGCTAATTCTCCCGCTGTACCTAAGGGCACTTCAAGGTTGTTTTCATCTAAGAGTTTAACTTCAGTGCCAATCACAGGTTTACCAATAGTGCCAAGTTTTTGATAACCGGGCGCATTGAGTGAAATCACTGGCGAAGTTTCAGATAATCCATAACCTTCGCTGATCATATTGCCTGTCGTCTGTTGCCAAATATTCGCCGCTGCGGCAGTGAGTGCAGTGCCGCCCGAGATAGTGATTTTTAAGTGGCTAAAGTCCAGTGCTTTAAACTCGGGTTGATGGCATAGGGCGACAAACAGGGTATTGAGGCCTGCAAATCCCGTGAAGGGGTATTTGGCGAGTGTCTTAATTAAGCCACTAATATCACGCGGATTTGGAATTAATACCGAGCAACCGCCGCACTCGAAATACAGCACTAAGTTCACCATAAAAGCGTAAATATGGTAAATCGGCAGCGGCGCAACAAAGATATCTTCCCCTTCGGTGATCACGCTCGCGATACGGGATTTTACCTGCGCCGCATTGGCGAGCATATTGCCGTGGGTCAACATGGCACCTTTAGATAATCCTGTCGTGCCACCTGTGTATTGCAACGCCGAGAGGTCGTCGAGATTGGAGATAAATCGGCTAAAAGGAAGGTCAGCCCCTTGCTTTAAAATCTGACAAAACTCGACATTCTTAAGCCCTGTTTTTGGCTGCACATGCGGATCGATCAAATCTAAAGGATGGGTGGAGATGACGAGTTCTATTTGAGTACTGTCGATGACTTTGGCCAAGGTCGGCAATAGGTCGGATAACACCACGAGCGCTTTAGCACCAGAATCATTGAACTGATGAATAAGCTCGCGCTCGGTATATAAAGGATTCGTATTAACAAGGATTAGCCCAGCCCTGATTGCGCCGTAGGCCGCGATGACAAATTGGGTGATATTGGGCAATTGAATGGCGATGCGATCGCCCGGTTTGAGTGTGGTCTTATTTTGTAAATAGGCGGCAAAGTAACGAGAATCGCGTTCTATCTCATTAAAACTGCTGGTTTTACCAAGGCAGGCATAGGCGGGTTTATCGCCATAACGTAGGCTGGTTTTCTCGATCAGATCGACCAGTGATGAGTAGTCTAGTTTGAGTTGAGAGTCTTGATCGTATGCCATGCTGAACTACCTCAAAGATGATGTTTATTAGTTGTTATTATTCTGGAGTTAAACAGGTGTTTAGATTAGAGGGTGTTAGTACTAGAGGTCAATGCTTATCGCGAAAAACATCGCTATGCCAATAACGGTATCTTTATGTAACAGATAGTATTTTTACTCTAAAACTTAGGCGTTAACGATAGCGTAATTATCGTGTCATCGATAAAGCACTAAATAGTGCGTGAGTGGAGCGCATTCGAGATCTGTCTTTTGGGGATGAGTGTTGATTTAGAACGGCGCTTAGGTTGATTCACCAAGCGCCGATTTAGCGGTTAATGTAGACGGTTACCGATATTAACCGCTAAAAGCCTAGGGACTAAAGAATCCGGTTTCTTGACTCACTTGCTGGCTTGGCTGTTTCACATCCGTCACCGAGAATTGGATCATTTTGCGCCCCGACGGGATGGCATCCTTATCGGCTAATACAGTGACGGGATAGTCCACCTGTTCACCCGCGGCCAAGGTAATAATAGGATCGGCAATTAGACTAAAGGGCATTTCACTGTCGACGGCAAGTTGATACTGCTTAGTGTCCTGCGTTTTGTTGCGGATCTTCAACTGATAGGTATTTTCAATCTTATTGTCAGCCGTTTCGCGGTACAGGCTTTGACGGTCTCGGATCACGTTAAGCTGGATCTCGCTGCGGCTATTCAAATCTAAACCTATCACAATCAGCATGATCACGACCGCTGCGCCATAGCCTAAGAATCGCGGCGAGCGCCAATAGGAGTAGTTGACTCCCTTAAGATCATTCTCACTCATGTAGCCGATAAGGTTCGGTTTATAATCGAATTTCAACATGGTTTCATTACAAGCATCGACACAGGCACCGCAGTTGATGCACTCATATTGCAAGCCGTTACGAATATCTATCCCAGTTGGGCACACTTCGACACATAAATTACAGTCAACACAATCACCAAGATTACTCTCTCTGAGATTGGTTTCTTGCTTACGTTTACGCGGGCCGCGGGATTCACCGCGCTGTGCATCATAGGTCACGGTTTTAGTGTTGGCATCGAACATTACCGCTTGGAAACGTGAATAGGGACAGCAATGTAGACACATTTGCTCGCGCATCCAGCCCGCATTCAGATAAGTACAAATGGCGAAAAACCAGACCCAGCTTGTCACCCAAAAGCTGGCATTGCCTGTCAATATGTCGATATAGAGTTCGCGGGCGGGAATGAAATAGCTGATAAAACCACAGCCAGTGAGCAGGGCGGCGAGACCCCAAAGTAAGTGCTTGGTGCTTCTTTTACCTATTTTGCTGCCAGACCAGGACGCTTTGTCGAGTTGCTTGCGTTTGTTACTGCTGCCTTCGATGCGCGTTTCTATCCACACATAGATAAAGGTCCACGCCGTTTGTGGGCAAAGATAGCCGCACCAAACGCGGCCCCAGAATACGGTAATAAAGAACAGACCGAAGGCGGCGGCGATAAAAATCCATGCGAGTAGGGTAAAGTCCTGTGGCCAGAGCGTGATGCCAAAGAAGAAAAACTGTTGCTGGCTGATATCTAATAATATCGCTTGGCGGCCATCGATGGAGATAAACGGTAGGGCGAAAAATAGCACGATCAGCAGGCTATTCATCATGGTTCGCAGGCGCTGAAAATCACCTTTCTGCTCACGAAAATGGATGTTGCCTGAGGGCGTATTGCTCCCTGTTGCAGTTTCGCTGGAGAGGATTTTAATCGGAATGTGCAGCTCGACTGAGGAAGGTTTCGCGCTCACACTTTTATTCACATTTGGAGAATTGGGGGTAACTTCGCTCTTGGGCATAAAAGGGTCCTAACGGCTTAAATAAGATTCGCCTCCCTAAAGCAAGCGCTAGGCCAAGTTTTAACTGATTCAACTTTATGATATATATGGTTATTTTAATACTTTGGTTAGATGTTGATCGCGATATATCACACATTAGCGATATATCGCGTTTTTTGCTTGTGTGATTTGAGTTATATTTCACGTCGATTGACGTTGGATCCCCAGTTTTTTCATCCGCGATCTCAGTGTACTTGCGGGAACGCCTAGCACATTCGCCGCGCCGAGTGGGCCGGATATTCGCCAGTTTAAACGCTTAAGGGTTTGTTCTATATGCAAGGCTTCCGCTTCCGCTAAGGTTTGGCCTTGGGCTTGAGCTAAGGGGTTGTTGCTCGGCATCGCATGGATCTGCAGAATATCGCCTTGGGATAGAATGGCTTCGCGCTCGAGGATGTTTTGCAATTCGCGCACATTGCCCGGCCATGTATAAGCCATGAGCTTTTGCAGCCCTTTTTGGCTCACACCGCGGATTTTTTTACCTAACTTACGATTCAAACTGTGCAGTATATGGCTGACGAGTTCGGGGATATCTTCGATCCTCGCGCGCAGTGGTGGCACTTGAATAGGGAATACATTCAAGCGGTAATAGAGATCCATCCGAAATAATCCCTGCTCGACCCGCTTGAGTAAGTCGTGGTGACTAGCGGCGACCAAGCGAATATCCACTTGTATGGTTTCGCTGCCTCCGAGGCGTTCGAAGGATTGCTCTTGGATGACCCGTAGTAGTTTTGATTGGGCTTCTAAACTGAGTTCTGCCACTTCATCGAGGAACAGTGTGCCTTGGTGAGCAAGTTCGAAGCGGCCTTTACGGCGACTGGTGGCACCGGTAAATGCGCCTTTCTCGTGACCAAAAAGTTCACTTTCTAACAAAGATGCCGAAAATGCGGCGCAGTTGACGCTGATCATCGGCTTGTCTTTGCGGCGACTGAGTTGATGTAAGTTACGGGCAACGAGCTCTTTTCCTGTGCCATTTTCACCACAAATGAGCACAGTACTGTCGGTATTAGCCACCATATGCAATTGCTGGATCATGTGGCGGATCACGCTACTGGCGCCCGAAATATCCACATCACCCGTTTTGTCAGCAAGTTCAGCCTGCAGATAATGATTCTCCGAGGCGAGTCGCTCCGAGAGCGCCTGCACTTGCGCCAATGCTTGGCGTAATGACTGCTCTGTTTGCTTTTGAATACTAATATCACGAAATATCGCGACTACGCCAATCAGTTCATTATCACGGTAAACAGGGGTGGAACTGTAATACACGGGGAAGCTGCTGCCATCTTTACGCCAAAATACATCGTGGGTGATTTCTCGGGTAATACCATCCTTTAAAGTGTTGTAAATCGGGCAATCTTCTTGGGGATAATGGCTACCATCCGCATGGCTGTGGTGATGGCAGTTATGGATATTTTTGCCCAGTAACTCTTCATTCTTCCAACCTGTCATGCGTTCTGCCGCTGGATTGATAAACACCGCATTACCGCTTAAATCAAATCCATAAATACCTTCACCGACAGCGTTAAGCAGTAACTGGTTTTCCGGTAAGAAATGCTTATCTACTAATTTTTCATTATTGACCGAAATCTTATTTGTCATCTGCGGTACTCAAGCTTGGCTGGTATTGCCTGAGTATACCTTAAGTCGTATAACGCGATATATCGTGTTTTTGATTGAACTATTGAGTAATTACCTCTTTATGGTGACATTTGGACTCACATTTTTGGCACTCTGAAATGCATTTTTACCCAATGCAGTACCTTAAAAAATATTTACCTATAACAAACTGATCTAAAAGAGAAATGACTAATATTCATTCAAAAGTCTGATTTAACATTGGATATTGTCTTATTTATGTTATAAAAATGTTCTTGTTATGTAACAAATAACTTTGTATTGACCGTAGTTGCAAGGTTTAGGGATGAGAATCGCATAAAGCAGGTCAGGTATTCTAAAAAAATAATAAGCAGTTGGGATGAATATGATGACCTCAAAGAAGCAGAAGTTTGGATTAAGTGCAGTCAGTTTGGCGATTACATTAGCTTTGTCTGGTAGCTTCATTAGCCCGCAAGCCATGGCTGAGGAAGAAGACGCTGCTGTTAAAAATGAAGGCGTGGAAAAGATTGCGGTTGTTGGTTCACGTGCGGCACCACGCTCAATCGGTGATTCCCCCGTTCCAATTGATATTATTAGTAGTGACGACTTAAAAAAGAATGGTTCGACTGACATGATTGATATGTTGGTGACCTCAGTACCTTCGTTTAACTCGCGCGCTCAACCCATCAGTGATGCGGCAACCTTAGTACGTCCCGTTAACTTACGTGGTTTGCCATCCGACAGTACTTTAGTGTTAGTCAATGGTAAGCGTCGTCACCGCGCAGCTGTGATTGCGTTCCAAGGCGGCGGCATTAACGATGGTGCTCAAGGTCCTGATATTTCGGTTATTCCTGGTTCTGCATTGAAGCAAGTCGAAGTGCTGCGCGACGGCGCTGCGGCGCAATACGGCTCTGATGCGATTGCAGGGGTCATGAACTTTGTCTTAAAAGATAATTCTGATGGTGGGTCCATCACAGTGACCCAAGGTGAATATTACGAGGGTGACGGTGCCACGACCACAGTCGAAGGTGATGTTGGTTTACCGTTGACGGATAATGGCTTTGTTAACTTAAGCTTCCAGTATAAAAATGCGGATGCAACCAGTCGAAGTGTGCAGCGTCCCGATGCGGCTAACTTAGCAGAGCAGGGTAATACTGCGATTAATGACCCCGCTCAAGTATGGGGTAATCCTGAAATCAATGATGACTACTCAGTGTTCATCAACTCAGGCTTAGACATTAATGCCAATATGCATGCCTATGCCTTTGGGAACCTGTCATCCCGCGATGCCGTAGGTGGTTTTTATTATCGTTACCCGCAAAATCGTAGCAACGTGTATTCCAATGACGATGGTCAGAATTTACTCGTGGGCGCGGTTAATGGTGTTCAGTCGACTTGTGCGGCTGTGCCTATCCCTAAAAATGCTGATGGAAGTGACGGCAACGTACTCGATACTGATGCTTACAAGGCGATGGTTGCCGATCCAAATTGCTTTGCCATGAACCAGATATTCCCCGGTGGCTATACGCCGCAGTTCACTGGCACCATTGAAGATATGTCTTTCTTCGCCGGTGTAAAAGGCGATATCGGCGAGTGGAATTATGATTTCAGTGCCGGTACGGGCAGTAACAAAGCCAGTTTTGGCCTTAAAAACTCTTTAAATCCATCACTGGGATTAGACACGCCGACTGATTTCGATACGGGTGCCTATGAGCAAGTTGAAACCACAGTTAACTTAGACTTCTCGCGTTTCATTACATTAGGCGGCATCGAAGACATTAGCTTTGCTTCTGGTTTTGAATGGCGTAATGAGTCGTTTGAGATATCTCAAGGTGATGAAGCCTCGTGGATTGCTGGCCCTTATGCTAACCAAGGTTTCAACATAGGTGCGCACGGGTTTAAAGGCTTTGGCCCAGAATCTGCGGGTAAAAACTCTCGTCACAATATCGGTATTTATACTGATTTAGAAGCCTATTTAAGTGATGACTGGTTACTCGGTTTAGCACTGCGTTACGAAGACTTTTCGACCTTTGGTGATACGTTAAATTACAAACTGACATTGCAGTATTCCGCAACGGATGAGTTGTCGTTCCGCGCATCACACAGCACAGGTTTCCGTGCGCCAACCGTGGGTCAAGAAAACGTCGTCAACACGCAGACATCAATTATCGATGGTGAACTGATCCAGACGTTTATTGCGCCACCCACCGATCCACTTGCGGCATTTTATGGCGGGGAAGTGTTAAAGCCTGAAGAGTCAACAAGCTATGCGTTAGGCGCAGTGTATGAATACGAAAGCTTTTTCTTAACGGTCGATTATTACAACATTGGCGTTGAGGGTCGTATTGCGCAGTCGAGTAAGATTGATGTTGAAGCTAAAGACTATGATGCGCTGCGTGCAGCGGGCGTTGAGTTCCCTGAGTTGATCCAAGGCGTGAGTTATTACACCAACGACTTTGATACTACGACTCAAGGTATCGACATCGTCGCCTCCTATGATGCGGAAATTCTGTCGGGTAATGCTAAATTCAGTCTTGCCTATGGTTGGACCGATACCAGCGTTGATAAATACGACCCCGAAACCACTGATGAAGGCAAGGTTCGCCGTTTAGAAGATGGTATTCCTGCACACCGTGCAACCTTGACCTGGGCGCAGTCATGGGATCAATTAAGCATGTCACTGCGTGGTAACTACTTCGGTGAGTACTATGCGACTCATGCTGATGATACCTCTGATTGGGGTTCTGAAATGGCCGATGCTGCTGTCACCATAGATTTGGAAGTGAGCTATGAGTTATTTGATGGCTTAACCCTGGTGGTAGGGGCAAATAACCTATTCGACCAAAAAGCGCAAAAGCTGAAAGACGGAACTTTAGGCGAACTTGGTGGCGTTTACTATGAAAGTGGGCCATTCGATTACAACGGTGGCTTCTACTATGGCCGTGTTAATTACCGTTTTTAATGGGTAAGCCAATTTATAGAAGCGATTTCTAACCCACCTTTCAAGAAATTTGGCTTTTATAGATTTGAAGTGAGCAAAAAGGCTGCAGTGCAGC